>JACUTP010000172.1 GCA_014859785.1 Candidatus Methanoperedentaceae archaeon
TTTGATATTTTTGCATCCTGAATTTCTTTTTTCCCGATTCCTGGGAAACCATTTTTATCATTCCGCCTAATTAACTACCCATGCTTAAACATATCCCGGCTCTTATGTGCAGGGGCAAACCTGTAAGCGTCGTTTTCACACAGGAAAAAGGCGAGGATACAGACATGCTATACTGCGAGATTATCCAGAAAGCACGGTTTGGTGAGTCGTTCCTGATACACGGGCAGGGATGCAGCGTTGGCGCTTACGTTCTCGGTGACAGTGAAAACCAGCCTGGTGATTACTATTACGAAAGCGGACGGTATGTTGACAGGACTGCGGCAGGAAAAGCAGCCTTCTCGCTTCACAGGCTCAGAAAGAAACACAGCGCCATTAGAATTGCCCCTTACCCGGACAGGGATTTTGACATCCTGCTCCTTTTCCTGAAACCTGAACGTGCCATGCGGATTATCCAGGCGCTTGCATACCATGACGGCAAGCCTGTTGAATTCAGGACAGGAGGTACGGCTTCCGTATGCAGTGAGTGTACAGCCTGCCCGGTGGAAGGCAAAACTGGTATTTCCTTCGGCTGCAAGGGCTCGAGGAAGCACAGCGGCTATGGTGATGATGAGCTTGTCGTGGGGATTCCTTTCTGGCTTGCATGGAAGCTCGATGAAGCGCTCGGGAAGATTCCCGGAAGCCGTCAGTGAAAGTAAAACCGGATTTTTTAATCGAGTTCCTTCAACTGGAATGCCTTCGTGAAAAAACTGCCAGTGGAATAATGAAGCATGATACTGGATGCTGCAAGACCTGCCGCAAAGATGGAAATGAATATGGCTATCTGGATAGAGGCGGCTTCTATCGGGTCACTTCCGCTCAGTATCATACCTGTCATCACACCAGGAATCCATACAACTCCGAGGTTTTTCATGTTATCGATAGATGGTATCAGGGCAGAAAGTATGCCCTGTTTAAGTGATGGCAAAACAGCAAGTTTGGGTGACGCCCCAAGGGCAAGGTAAGCCTCTATCTCAGCCCTCCGGTTCTTAATCTCACCCCTGTACCTGTCTATTGCAAGTGAGCTGATATTCATGGAGTTGCCGATAAAAATACTTCCGGTTGGTATAACGTACCTGGCTTCAAACGGGAATATCCCGATAAGGAAAAATGGAATGAGCAGCAGCAAAGATGCAAATGCTATGGAAAACGTTGCAACAAGCAGCCCCTTTTCAAGTTTCCCTGAACGTGAATAACTTGTATGTCCTGCAATTGCCACCATTGCAATAAGCACGAAAAAACTCCAGTAAAGCGGAAGCTTGAAAAGGACAAGGATTACTGATGCAAGGATGAGTAACTGGACCACAGCCCGTGTCCCTGAGATGGATATTTCCCTGCCTATACCAAACCTTCGCGCATAAGCGGCTGAAAGTATTATAAGCGCAAATGTCAGTATAATCGCAAGAATCTCAACGTTGGAAATTTTCCTCCAGCCTCCCGTCTTTGAATATTAGCCTTCTTCCCCCGATTCTCTCGGTTTGTTCTTTTGCGTGTGTTACCCAGACCATTGTAAGGTCCTGTTCACGCTGTAAACCAAGCAGCATATTCTCGATTTTTTGTGCTGATTTTGTATCAAGTGAAGATGTCGGTTCATCCAGGAGAAGTATCTCCGGCTGTGTTGAAAGTGCCCTTGCTACGCAAACCCTCTGCTTCTCACCGCCTGATAACATGGTGGTATCAGCATCAAGCAGCTGTTCAGGAAGACCTGCATCTTTTGCAAGCACGTTTATATCCATAAATTCCCCCCACAATTCCATGCCAAAAGTGAGGTTATCCCTGACACTTCCCTGAAACATCACTGGAAATTGGAATACCATGCCCACTCTTCTTCTGAGTTCAGGCGGGGGAATATCCCTTGTATCAAGGGAGTTTAAGAGGATAGTTCCGGAATCCGGTTCTGAAAGCCTGTCAATCAACCGAAGCAGGGTTGTCTTTCCGGCACCTGAAGCTCCCATTATGGTTACAAGTTCACCCCGTTCGACTTTCAGGTTCAGGTCTGAGAACAACATGGTGCTGACTTTTATTTCATTGACTTTCCGGAAAACGGATTTTGATACATTTCTTAATTCAAGATGAACAGCAGACATTTAATATCAAATAACATGGCTATGTATAAAAAATAGTGTTTTTGTCATGTGCATGATGTCAGATTCCCACATCAGGATATTACAGTCGCTAAGAGTTCAGGAAAAGGAACTAACTATCTTCCCGTCCTTGAATATTGTTATTCTTCCCCCGCTTTCGGACACTACTAAACCAATAGCTTTTGTTGCTGTTGTCATAGCTGCTACTGAAAAATGCCTGGTTCCTAATCCTTTTGGTATATTAACATTACTTGCATCTGCTATAAGGAACCTGCATGCTGCTACCAGCATACCATTACCGCTTACCACGAAGGCACCATCCAGTTGAGCCAGTTCCTTGATGGTATTATTGAAACCAGGATATGTAATTATTCTTTCAATTGCAGGAATTCCTTCAACAGGATTATGGATTAGCTGCCTTGATTTAGCCAGTACGTCATTTGAGAAACCTATTATGAAGGAAGTGCCAACAGTTTTTCCTTCTCTTCCTTCCCTTGATATCTCAACAGCAATATTGAAAACAGCCTCTAAAACGGGAGCGCCAATATCAGTGCCAGGTACTATCTTCTCTATCTGGTCTGATATATTGATATTTTCTTTCCTCTGGATAATATATTCATGACCCGGTACATTCTGCGTCTCTTTTTTGCATGTTTCAAAAACACCAGCGAATTCAGGTATCTCCAGCCCGTCTTCGCTTTTCCCTGGTAAACGTACACCTGATTCGGTCGCTGTTTTATTATTTTCCTGTGCTGTTACATTTTTCCTGGCTTCTGGCGGTTTCAAATCTTTGATTTTAAATTTAGACATTGCGTATTCAGCCTCAACACGTAATTCACGGGAAGGATGGTTCTTCTCCAGGTATAACAGAAGTTCGTATGTATCTTCAACGATTTTTGGGTATTCATCTGCGATACTTTGTATTATCTTGCATGCATAAATTCTTTCATCCACATTGAGACCATTCAGAGCCAGTTTCAACTCTTTTGAATATCCCTTAAAGAATTCGGGGTGAGCCAGGGCAATAGATATAAGGGGAAAATAAGCCTTTTCCCTTACAGCAGCATTCATGTTTCGAAGACAAACAAGCAATACGGGAACTGCTGAAATGTTCATCTTTCCAGGATGTGTTTCGTAAATTTTAAAAATAATTTCAAGGACATTCCGGAGTTCAACCGGTTTCAGGCTTTTTTGCAGGCAGCACGTGAATACATCTGTAGAGTCTGATATGATTCCTATATCTTTATCAGCCGCAATGTTTACAGCCATTATGGCAGTTTTGAAAGATTTTGTATTAAATTCCTGTAAAATAGATAGAAGTGGCACCACTATTCCCGGCAGCAGGGATGGTTCTTTTTCAAGTATTTCACTGAAATTGGTAATATCGGATTCAGTTGCTTTGCCCTTTCCGATTTTATTGACTATGTTTTGTACTTTTTTCCCCGGATTATTCAGCAGCGACATTTTACCTCACTGGTGATTATGATACTCTTTGATAAATTATAAACGTTTTGAATCAGGCTTTTTTTTTATTAAACTATAATCGTTTATAAGCGCCAAAATCACATTTCAAGCTTTATTACCCTGGAAATGCAACAAACTATTTCTTTTAAACCGGATTATATAGGGCAAATGA
>JACUTP010000173.1 GCA_014859785.1 Candidatus Methanoperedentaceae archaeon
CCTTTTTTCCCTCAGTTTGCAAAACCTGTCTCTGGCACTTTTGCCATTACCCTGCTGTGCGGTTTAAATTTATGAATAGGAGCAGGGGGACGCCTGAGGGGATGTTCGCAGCGTCTCCCTGTTCGTGTGGTGTTTTCCTGATAAGACAATTGGTGTATGTTTTTTGCCTTTAGTACCGGTGGCATTTACTGTGCGTCTCTGGGTCTTATCAACCGGGTGTTCTTGCAGGGTCACCCGGCAGAACATACCAGTGGCTATGCTTTAAAATAGGTTGTGCTTATCCAGTTTAATGCAATGTAGAAGGGGGTATGGCAAAAACGATCTTATGTCCGTTTTAATCCAAGCCAGTGTCGTGCCTGGGGGTCGGTCCAGCCATATTTTTTACGGAGTTTTATGATTTGGCTGCATTGTGTATGGTATGTGGCACTATGCCATTTCCCTGGCCGACTTCCCCCAAGTTCTTTTTTGCAGTACAAACATACCTTATGGGATGGGTGAGTGGATTTCATTATATAGTTTTCGCTGGACTTCCACAAAGAATAAGTATTTTGGTAGTGATTTAGGCATCAATCTGCAGCAGTCCCGTAGGGTAGTGGTCAATCCTGCTGGCTTTTGGAGCCGGCGACGGCGGTTCGAATCCGTCCGGGACTACTAAACTTTTTTTCATATAGTTCTGCGGTAGAATTGAATATAAAGATCATCGCATGGCAACCCTCAAATCCTCGCTGTCCATGCTTTCAATAATCTCTTCTGATTTGGTCATGCGATCTCCATTTACCAATCATATCCCGAAAACCTGCCCGGCTTCTGCGTCTATAAGCTCTGAAACTTCCACTATTTCATCACTGAACTTCTCTGTATTCTCATCCTGTGAAGCATTAATAAGAACAGTGGTTACCCTGAACTCCTTCTGTTTCTTTATTGAATTGAACTCCTTTTCAAACTCAGGAGATATGATAGCAGCGCCGTCTGTGATAAAGACAATATCCGCTTTATTATACTGGCTTTTTTTGATAAGCTCACATGATGCAGAAAGCGGCTTTTCAAAATCCGTCCCGCCGCCAAGGAAATAAGATGCTATTCCCACCGCTTTCCTGAAGGTATCAGGGTCATTGGGTGCAATCTCTGTTATCTCAAGCGCTTCTACTGTACTTCCAAAATGGATGCAGGCATAGTGTCTTTTCTGCATTGTGGCTATCTCAAGAAGCGCCAGTGCCACGGCTTTACTCCATATCTCCCGGTCTCCTTCCATGCTGCCAGAGTTATCCACGCAGACGATTATTGGACCTTTTCCCGTTCTTTCCGTGCCTTTTAAGTCGTACTGCGCCAGGTCGTGTTCAAGGAATCTTTTCTGGAAATCCTTTTTAGCCAGCGGATGCCTGAGCAGACCGAGTTCCTGGGGAAGCAGCCTTGAAATATCATCTCCCCTGCCCACTGAATGGATTTCATCCCTTGCCTGGATGAGCTTTGTTTTCTGTTTGTGGATTGCAAGCCTTCTTAGCCTTCCGAGTAACTGCGCCATCTTTTTCAGTTTCTCGGTCTGGAGCAGTTTTGCAAGCCCTATCTTATCCTCGATTGGAAGGTTCCGGACATTTCCCTGCCCTATTCCCCACCCGTCCATTGTATTGCTTAACTCATCTGCCTGTTCGAGTGCTTCATCCGCTGCGTTCCTGACAGCACACCGCATCTTGTTTGCTGCTGCTTCCCTGGATTTGCGGATAAGGTGTGCCATGATAGGAATTTGTTTTTTGAGTGACTGCGCCTGTTTTTCAGAGGCGGCTGCTTTTTCTTCAAGTCCTGCCCGTTCGTTTTCTTTGCATTGTAAAGCCATGTCCCTGTAAGCCATAGCCTTCGCAGATTCAGAAGAGATTGACTCTTCAAGGTCTTTCATTTTATTGGCATTGTCTGCCTGGCCTTTTAATTCGGTTTTTAACTTTTCAGCAAGGTTGGATGACATTGTTACAGTTGCCATGGCGCTGTGCAGGTCGTCCAGGCGGGTATGCAGTCTCAGTTCCTTATATTGCTGGGTCTGGGTCATGCGTTCTACCAGCTCACGGTTGAGTGCATGGCTCGGTGTCATTTCTTCTGGTGCCCTGAGTTCTGGTGTGTATTTGTAAAGACCTGACCAGATATCCTGCATCAGGGGAGAGAAGGTCTTGAGTGCCTGCTCTCCATCAGTTTCAACTTCCTGGAGGTTGCTGCTTTTATTCTTCAGGTCCTTGAAGGTCAGCATATCCATGCGGTCCGAGGCGATAGCGTGAATATGCAATTCAGGTTTTAGCGAGTTTAGCAGTGAGGTAACTTCTGACATAGTTATTTTTCCTCTTGTGAACTGGTTTCTTCTTGTTCGTCTGTCAGGGCTTCGAGAACATCCGGCTCTTCTTCTGGCGCCACTTCTATTGAGATGTGTTCTTTGTTCCTGAGAAAGTGTGTGTAGCTTCTGTTTTCGTTTATGCCGCAGATTGTCCCGAAGCTCTTGAAGCCGCATCGTTCAAGTGTTTCTTTAAGCAGGTCTATAACTATCTCGATTTGCATCCGTTTCGGGTTATTAACCGTCATTCTCAGTACTTTTCCCCCGGTGTTTTCCTGAACCAGGTCAAGGATATCTTCAGGATGCATGTCATCCGGGTATTCAAGTACCACTTCAAATCTGTATTTTGCCATAGTTATCATTCCTCCTTTGTTGTTTCATCCTGCCCTGTTTGCGGTGTGTTTATGCCAAGGAGTTTGCTGAGTATCTCCTGGATATATCCGTTCACTTTATTCCTTGCTGCGTTGACTTTCTGTGCTGAAGCCGGCTGTCCTTTCATGGCTGCAAGTTCGTCTGAGAGTTTCTTTAGCTTCACATGGGCTTCAATGCCTGCTGTTGAGGCGCGTGCAGGGTCTTTCATTATCTCAGGGTCGGTTGCCGCATGGTATATTTCAGAGGCGATGTCCATTATTTCCTGGGCTTTGCTGATTGTCGGGTTTACCATGTTGATTACCGTTTTCTGGACAACTTTTTGTTCGGATGGCTGGCTCCACAGGACGTGCTGAAGAATAACCAGATCATCTATTGAAGCTGTTGTTCTGCCGTTGAGATAGGCGCTGGCTTTCACAAGCTCAAGCGACTGCTTGTAGCGCCTGTCACTTGCGATGATATTCTCTTTTTTTAGAAGCGACCTCAGGTTGGTCAGGGCGGACAGTACATCCTCAGGCACATCCACTGCCCGGACCCCAGCCTGCATCTGCTCAAGCTCCTGGATGGTGGTTGTAGTTATTTGCTTTTGATTAACTGGCTGGATCATCGCCCTGAATGAAGCGTCGTCAGCCAGGTATTTGGTGACGTGCTTGATGAGGAACCTGTCGTACAGTGCGTTCAGTTCCTCTGATTCAGGCAGCTCATTACTTGCGCCGAAAAGTGAGATAAGCGGCACTTTCTGCGCCGAGCCGTTGTTGTGGAATTCCCGTTCGTTGATAATGGTTAGCAGTGTATTCAGGATGCTGCTGCTTGCTTTCCATATCTCGTCAAGGAAGGCTATGTTTGCTTCCGGGAGTTTGTTGGTTGTCACCCGCTTGTATTGGTCTTGCTCAAGTGCTTTCAAGCTTACCGGTCCAAACAGTTCTTCCGGTGTGGTGAACCTTGTCAGCAGCCACTGGAAGTAGTCCCCACCTATACGCTGGCACAGGTCTTTGACAAGTGCGCTTTTTGCAGTCCCTGGCGGGC
>JACUTP010000174.1 GCA_014859785.1 Candidatus Methanoperedentaceae archaeon
AAAAACTCAACTTTTATTACTAATTAGGTGTATATACTTTCTTGTGGCAAGACCTCAAGAATATCAACTTTTGGGCGGAGAATTCTGGCACAAGATAGGGGTATGTGTTTATACTTTCCTATACGTCAAGAAAAAAATAATTGCAAAAAGTTCTATTTATTAAGTTTTATTTATCGCAATTTAGCGCCTGAATTAAGCAATGAGATTATAAAATCCGAACAAAAATATATTTCCGAGCATCCCCCTGATGCCCCTGTTTTTCGAAAACGGGGTCGTTGACGGCGTGCCCTGAAGCACAAGAAAGAAAGCCAAACAAACAGGACATCTAAAAAAAAACGCTATTCATAGCGTTTATGTCCGCCAAGGGTTAAAATCCCTCCATACGGTTCTGCTTCCGTATGAAGAGAACGGGAAGTGCGGTATTGTGAAGTGCCGTGCAGAGTTCCCTAATATCGGCAACCACAGCCCGAAACGAAAGCGAACCATTGGTGGCCTTAGCATGAAGCGATGTTCCGTCACTAAACAGAAGCCTGATATTTTCTACGCATCCAGCAGTATTTACACGAATGGGTCTGGTTTCACTTACGTCATTACTGGATGAATCCGTCTCCTGTAAAGGGATATGCCAGACGAAAGCCGTGTACTGGAAATCGGTACACACGGTTTGATGAGGAGGCGGAGGCTGCAAGGCATCTGCTTTACTCTACTGAATTCTATTTTTCAAACACCTGAACCTGTGGCTTGCAAGTCGCCATTCTTTTCCCTTTTTGCCCTTTCTTCAAAGATTTTATCGAGTTTTTCCCTTGTTTCGGTAAACAACTCTATAATTCTCGCCTTATTACAAAGTTCTATCTCTTTCCCGCATTCAGGGAATTGTTGCTGGCATCTTTCCATAAGCTGTTTGCAGTCTTCTTCAAGGTCGGGAAGGTTGTGCTCAATTGCCATCTTTATATCTGAGGAGGTATTTTCAGCGGCGCTTTTCAGGATTGCGGGTATGAGCTGGTTCTGGATGGTTTCCAGGCGTTTGCAGGGGTCAAGTGTTACCATGAGTATTCTCCAGGGACAATGTTGTCCGTCTAATTAATTCTCATGCTGTTATGTATAAAAACAGTTACCTATTTATCACAAAAGACAAATTTATCTTACAAGAAAAAGAGGAGTTATCATGAAAATATTTAAATGCAAGATATGCCAGGAAGGGTACCTCGGTGATGAAGCGCCGACACACTGCCCGTTTTGCGGTGCTCACAAGCCGTATATGTTAGAAGCAAAGGACTTTGCAATTCCCGGTTACACAATGACAGACATTTCACGCAGGAACCTGGAAGAAACCCTGAAGCTGGAAGTGGACAATGCTGAGTTCTATTTCTGCGCTGCTGAACGTGCTGATAACGATATTGATGCAACCATGTTCAAGAGACTCGGGAAAATCGAATCTGAACACGCATCCACAGTTGTCAAAGAGTTAAAAATCCCCTCACCTGAAATCAGCAGGGAGAAGGATATGTGCAGTGATAATAATGTGGATAACCTGAAAGAATCCCATGAGCGGGAAGACATGGCAATGAAACGCTATACACTATTCCTGGGCAGGGCAACTGAGGAAAGGGTAAGAGAACTCTTCACGGCACTTATTGAAATCGAAAAAGACCACCTGAGCCTGACAGAAGGCAGGTTTTAGACATGCCAGATTTATTATATGTCCAAACCAGTGGTATAGATACACCTGAACGCCTTTATTCCCCGTTCATCCTTGCACAAACCGCAAGAGCTATGGGAATAGATGCAACTGTTTATTTCCTTGGAGCCGGGATTACGGTTCTCAAGAAAGGAAATGCTGAAAAAATAAAAATAGGTGAATTCCCATCACTCAAAGATGTGATGGACCAGGCAGTCAAAGCAGGAGTTAAGCTAATGGTCTGTGAACAGAGCTGCCAGCTAATCAGCCTTGATAAAGGGGATTTTATCCCGCAGGCTGAGATAGTGGGTGCGGCCACCCTTAACGACCTTGTGCTGGACGCAGATGGAACAATGTGGTTTTAGGGGTTAACAAATGAAAAATATCTGAGTGTGAAGGTCCTGGAGGCAGGGACAGGCGCATATAATAGAAGGTTTTGAAAATGGCAATTCAGGTTACAAATACAGAAAATTTTCCCGGCATGGAAATAGTAAAGGTTCTGGGACTTGTCAAGGGAAACACAGTCAGGGCAAAATGGTTCGGCAAGGATATAATTGCCGGCTTAAGGAATCTGGTGGGTGGTGAACTGAAAGAGTACACAGAAATGCTCACAGAGGCAAGAGAGGAAGCATTGAACAGGATGATTTCAGAAGCAGAAGCCCTTGATGCTGACGCTGTTGTGAATGTGAGGTTCATGACCTCACAGGTAACTCAGGGGGCAGCAGAGCTTCTTGCTTACGGTACGGCTGTTAAAACCCGGTAAATCCAGAGTTCCCAGAAGGTGACCGAAACGAAAATAGTTTACATGGATTACGGTTCGTCATCGCCAGTTGATTCACGGGTGCTTGATGCAATGAAGCCGTATTTTGATAAGGAATTCGCAAACCCTTCCTCCATTCATCCGGCAGGCAGGAGCGCAAAAAAAGTCCTTGAATCCGCACGTGCCAGTGTTGCTGAACTGGTTGGCGCGCCAGAGCCGAAAAACATAATCTTCACTTCGTGTGCAACCGAGTCAAACAACCTTGCCCTCAGGGGAGCAGCACTGCGTTACAGGAAAAAGGGAAACCATATAATCACGACATCTATCGAACACATGTCTGTTATGAATCCATTAAAATCCCTCGGAAAAGAAGGATTTGAGGTTACCCACGTACCAGTGGACAGTGAGGGTATGTTGGATGTTGAACAGGTAAAGTCAGCTATTACAGAAAAAACAATACTTATCTCGGTCTTGTATGCTAACGGGGAGTTCGGGACAATCCAGCCAGTTCGGGAAATCGCTGAAGTTTCATCGGACCTGGACATCATATTCCACGTTGACGGCACAGCAGCCTGCGGAAAAATCCCGGTGGATGTCGAAAAGGACAATATCGACCTTTTAACCATTTCATCGAATGACATATACGGTCCAAAAGGCGCTGGTGCCCTCTATATCAAACATGGTGTGGGAATCATGCCTTCAATTCTCGGCGGCGGACAGGAATACGGTATGAGGAGCGGCTCTGAGAACATCCCTGGAATAATCGGGATGGGAAAAGCGGCAGAACTCACCAGAAACGAGATGAAAAAAGAAAGCGAGAGGCTTTCCGGACTGAGGGATAAATTGATTGGAGATATCCTGAAAATGGAATACACGCATCTTACGGGACACAGGACAGAAAGACTTGCGAACATTGCAAGTTTCAGGTTTGATTTCATTGAAGGGGAAAGTATTATCCTCGGTCTGAACAGCCGGGGCATTTATGCAAGTACGGGTTCTGCGTGCTCCTCAAAAACGCTTGAGCCATCGCATGCCCTTATAGCTCTGGGCCTGAAACATGAGGAAGCCCACGGGTCACTTCTCCTAACCCTGGGGAAATTCAATACCGAAGAAGACGCAGATTATGTAATCGAGACTTTACCTGGAATCGTGGAAAGGTTAAGGTCGATGTCTCCTCTTAAACCAGGGAAAGTAAGGTAAATCATGCAGTAATAGAAGTGGGGATTGGGAAACTTGGGTTATAAAAACTAATC
>JACUTP010000008.1 GCA_014859785.1 Candidatus Methanoperedentaceae archaeon
GACCACCATGATAAGATATAAAAAATAAGATAAAGCTGAAAGTTTACGTCAGATGCGGATAGCTATCGGATCTAAAAATCCATCCAGACCTCATGAGTTCAATCAAGTTAACAAACCTCAACCCGAATTTGTCAGCATGTAAATGCTCATCATCGCAAAAACCACTCCTGCTGCAATTCTCAGGTTCATCGTTTCGTTCAGCAGTATTACACCGAGCGCCACACCAACAACCACATTCAGGTTTACGATAGGTACTACTTTAGATATGGGTGCCTGCTGCAAGGCAAGGAAAAACAGTATTGTTGCAATTCCTGCGACAATACCCCCAAATAAACTGTATTTTATGTTTGCATAGTCAACAACAAGACCGTTTTTTGAAATAAAATATGCACCAAGTACCAGTTGTGCCGTAAACTGCGCCGCAACGAAAAAAACAGATGATGCGACCGGGTTACTGTTCACAGAAGCAAGTTTAATGAAAAAATGCATTGTCCCGTAAAGGAACACGCACGCAACAGCATATATTATCCAGTTCATTGTTTATCACGTTTAAGCATGCCAGTATGGATAAATATTTCCTCGTTGTTTCTTGAAACTGCTGCCATAAGTTTATAGTAAAACGTAAATAATCCTGAAACCAATATCAATACAATGAATCCTGTCCAGGTCAGGCTTGTAAAAGAAATGGGGTATGAGCGCATTGACTGCACGTGCGGTATGGCTGTACTGCCAAAAGACCCGACTCCTGAGCTTACAAACACGGTTAAAAAAACCGCAATGGAAGAAGGCGCCGGGTTTTCGATAATCGACACATCCAGCGGTTCGCCTGTTCTTGACAAATATGATATACATGAAATTCCCTGTGTGATAATCGGGGAAAATATTTACCCGGTGGATACTAATATTATCTGCTCTGCAATAAGGAAAGAGAAAGCATGACTGAAAACGATGAACTTGCACTTATACGTAAAAAGAAATTCGAAGAATTAATGAGAAAACAGCAGGAAGCTTCAACCCCAAAAAAGACTGCTGTTATTGAGGTATTCACATCCCCGACATGCCCGCACTGTCCGAGGGCGCTTGAGATGGCAGGAATGCTTGCAGCACAGGTGCCTGGTATACGGGTTGAAGAAGTCTCAACAGGAACACCACAGGGCATGGCAAAGGCGGCGCTGTATAACGTGCAGGCTGTCCCGATGGTGTTCGTAAACGGTAAGAAAGCATTTACAGGCGCTCCCCTGACATTGGGTGCATTGCATGAAGCTGTTAAGAAGATGACAGCTTAAGTTTCATTAAAGATGTTTTAGTAATTGTCGGAAGTTTTTCAGCTTATTTCAGAAAACAAACCAAAATTTATATCACAATCCAGCTATCTAAATTATCATCATGAACATCCGGAAGCTCCGCTCAGACTTTCCTGCACTACAGAAAAAATGGAACGGCAAGTTTCCCATTTATTTCGACAATGCCTGCATGACACTGAAACCTGTCCAGGTGAGGGATGCAATGGATGAGTACTACAACGAGTATCCTGTATGCGGCGGGCGCTCAATCCACAAGATGGCAAAAAAGGTAGATGAGAAAGTGGGAGAGGCGCGGGAGAAGATGCAGGAATTCCTGGGCGCATCATCGTCCGATGAGGTTGTTTTTACACGTAACACAACCGAAGGACTGAACCTGGTGGCTAATTCACTTGGTTTCGATAAAGGCGATATTGTACTGACAACGGACAGGGAACACAACTCAAACCTTGTGCCGTGGCAGGTGCAGGCAAAAAGGCGCGGGATAAAACACGTTGTTGTCCACTCCAACCCGGATAATACATTCGACCTTGATAAGTTCGAGGAAACGCTTTGCAATAACAGGAACGTGCGGCTTGTGAGTATGGTTCACACGGCAAACCTTGACGGGTACACCATACCTGCCCAGGAGATAATCAAGCTCTCGCACGAACACGGCGCGCTTGTGATGCTTGACGGCGCCCAGAGCGCACCGCATAAACCCATCGATGTCAAAGCGCTTGATGTTGATTTCTTTGCCCTCTCTGTGCACAAGATGGTCGGACCGTCAGGCATGGGCGTACTGTACGGGAAGCAGGAACTGCTTGTGGAGCTTGAGCCGTTTATCGTTGGCGGGGATACGGTTGAGGACTCAACCTATGAGGATGCCAAGTTCCTGCCTCCGCCAGAGAAGTTCGAGGCAGGATTGCAAAATTATGCGGGCATTATCGGTTCCGGAGCTGCCGTTGATTACCTTGCGGATGTGGGATTGCCGAATATCCGGGAGCATGAGGAAAAGCTCAACAGGATTATCACGGAGGGGATAAAAGATATGCCGGGGGTTAAGATTATCGGACCTGCTGACCCCGCACTTCGTGGAGGTATTGTTTCTTTTACTGTGGATATGCCTCACGGGGATGCGCATGATATTGCGCTTGTGCTTGATGAAACCGAGAACATAGAGGTGCGCTCCGGTGCGTTTTGTGTGCATTCCTGGTTTAATTACCGCAAGTGTGATGCTGCTGTCCGGGCTTCGCTTTATCTTTATAATACGGAGGATGAGGCGCGTAAGTTTATTGATGTGATCGGGAAGACTATCGGTTTGTTTAATCCTTGAGGGGCTATTGACAAAAGTAACAATTCCAAAAAACCGACTAAAATTTGATTATTCCAAAAGCAAATAGAAGAAAGCATTAAAAAAGTAAATGAAGCCCTTAGCAAATTAAAGTAAAAATAACGCGCTCACTCAAGCCCGAAATGCTTAGCGTTCCAGTCGGCAATCTCCTGTATTTTCTTAACTTCCTCTCTCGCCCCGTCTTTTGTAAACAGGTGCTTGAACCGCTTCTGTACCTTCAGGTACTCCTCAACCGGCTTCCTGTCCTTGATTCTCCTGACCTTTGTAACCTCGCCGTTTTCCATCTCGTACATAGGCCACATCGCAGTCTCCACAGCCAGTTTCCCGACCTCTATGGTTTTTGAACTGTCAAAACCCCAGCCTGTACAGCACGGTGCGTGGATATGCACATACGTAGGTCCTTCAATCTCGGCTGCCCTCTTTATCTTCTTCATCAAATCAGGAGCATACGAAACAGAAGCAGTTGCAACATACGGCGAGCCGTGCGCTGCCATGATTGCAGGCATGTTCTTCTTATGCAGGGGGTTGCCGTGCGATTTTCTTCCTGACGGGCTTGTGGTAGTGCTGGCATAAAGCGGGGTCGCACCACTTCTCTGCACACCTGTATTCATATACGCCTCGTTATCCACGCACACGTATGTAAAATCATGCCCGCGCTCAAACGCACCGGATATTGCCTGTAACCCGATATCAAGGGTTGCACCGTCCCCGCCGATTGATACTACCTTTGTATTATTCTTCCTGCCAAGAGCCTTAAGTGCTGCCTCAACACCAGAAGCCACAGCAGCTGCGTTCTCAAACAGGGAATGAATCCACGGGACACCCCATGCAGACTCAGGATACGGGGTTGTAAACACTTCAAGGCATCCTGTCGGGCTGACAACGATACAATCCTTGCCAAGTGCATCAAGCAGGAACCTCCCTGCAAGAGCATCACAGCATCCGGCACATCCGCGGTGACCGGGTGCAAGCAAACTTATTCCTGCGCTCATTCCATGTCCTCCCGCAAATCAGCAAACTCGCTTTCAATGAAACTGTCGTTTCTCATGGCAGCCTTTGCCTTATCAACTATATTCACAATAGTACCAATAGGGATATCACGACCTCCGTGCCCGAGCATGAAACCGATAACAGGAACCCTTAGTTTCGTGTTATGCAGACACGCCTTTACTTCAGTACACAGGGCACCTTCGTTCTTGCCGATGGAAATATTCTTATCAAGTGTAACTACGAGCTTTGCGTTCTTAAGGGCGGCTTTTATGGCATCCGCAGGGAACGGTCTGAACGACCTGACCTTGAGAAGACCGATTGATATATTTTCCTTCCTTAGCATATCTATGGTATCCTTGATTGTCCCGATAACAGAACCCATAGCCATTATCACAATCTCGGCATCATCAAGCATGTAACCGTCAACCAGCCCGCCATAATACCTGCCGTATATATCATTAAACTCACTGGCAATTTCCTCTATCTTCTTTAATGCAACACCCATTGCCTCTTCCTGCCTGTACCTGAACTCTGTATATGTGGTCGGGTCGGCAAAAGCGCCGAATGACATCGGGTTCCCCGGGTCAAGTATGTACTCAGGCTCGAACCCTGGCAGGAATTCATCAGTCAAGTCCTGTTCAAGGAGAATAACGGGTTCGTACACATGGGATAAAATGAAACCGTCCATGCATGACATTGCGGGCAGTAAGACATCCTTATCCTCGGCAAGCTTGAAAATCTGGGGTGTCATGTCAGCAGATTCCTGCACATCCTCGGCATAGAGCTGTATCCAGCCAGTATCCCTCTGGGATATGGAATCCTGCTGGTCGTTCCAGATATTAATGGGAGCGCTCAATGCCCTGTTTACAACTGTCATGACAATAGGTAGCCTCATGCCTGAAGCATTGAACAATGCTTCGTGCATCAACGCAAGTCCCTGTGAGGTCGTGGATGAAAAAGTCCTTGCACCTGTCGCACTGGCTCCTATTAATGCCGATATTGCCGAAAACTCGGATTCCACGTTCATGTACTCGCAATCAATTTCCCCGTCAGCCACGAACTGGGACAGGTCTTCCACGATATGCGTCTGGGGTGTGATCGGATATGCAGAAATTACATTTGGCCTGCATACCTTGGCAGCATGCGCAACTGCATACGAGCCTTCCACGACAGTCATCCTGTTCTTCATTTTTCCTCCAGTATCATTGTTATGGCTTTCCTGGGGCACTCATTCGCACAGATACCGCATCCTTTACAGAAATCATAATCAGGGTCGTAATACCCGCTTTCCAGTTTGTAAACAACCGCTTCAGGGCAGTACATTGCGCAGATACCGCATTTACTGCAAAGCTCCCTGTCAAAAATAGGTTTGAATGAGCGCCATGCCCCTGTCTTGTTGACAATGGTGCTCCCCGGTTTAACTACTGTTTTTATAACCAGCGGCATTATTTTCCCCCGATCAGGTCATAAGCTGCCTGTATGGCTTCAGCATTTTTTTCCCCGATTTTCCCGGGAAAACGTTCCATTACTGCTTTCTTGATTGATTCGGGTCTGATCTCTCCGGTGACTCCGGCAAAAGCCCCTATCAGTGTCGTGTTGACAATAGGCTTCCCGATAATGTCAATTGCAACTTTTGTTGCATCAAGGGTTCTTATGGCAGCTTCGGTTTTAATGTTAAATGATCCGGGATTCTTTTCCGTGTTAATAAGAATAATGCCTTCAGGTTTTGTACCGCTTGCAACATCCACAACATCGACAAGTGTTGCATCCTGGACAATTACATAATCGGGCTCGTATATCTGGCTTCGAAGACGAACGGGTTTATCACTTAGACGCACAAAAGCTGTTACAGGTGCACCTCTTCTCTCAACACCAAAAGCAGGAAATGCCTGGCTGTATTTCCCGTCTTCAAAAGCAGCAACTGCCAACAGTTCGGCTGCGGTTACGGAACCCTGTCCGCCCCTGCCATGTATTCTAATTTCCTTCATATCCTTTTTTTCTCCGGGAATAACAGATAATTTACTATCAATCGTGATGAATGCTTTCCACAATAGAATTAAGATTTATTTATTCTTTGCGCTGCTACGCAGGAATAATCCCACAAAACAGCAATTCAATCCAGTTGGCTGGATTAATGTGTTAGTAAACTATTTCACTTCTCAAAACATAATGATGGAGTCCATTATGACTGAAGATAAACTCCATATAACCGAACTTGTACTGACCGCACACCTGTATAACGAATCAGGTACACTTGATGTTGATGACCTGCCGCAAAAAATCCGGAAACATTACTGGGACGAGAAAGAAAACACGGTAAAACGCCCCATATATGTTACGGAAGGTGACATCAGGACAATCTACGGTCTTACGAATGTAAAGGAAAATACGAAAAAACTGCCATTCCTTGAGTTTGATGATTTCGGCTCACAGGTCAGGCTGACAGCTTTTGACCTCGGGGAGAAATGGTTCGCAAAACAGGAGGAGGCTGTTGAAAAGATAAATTCAAATCCTGTCCTTGCATCCCATTTTGAAAACTATGATTCCCTGCCTGTGAGCTATGAAAAGGCAAAAGCCAGGAACATGCCAAAAGAAGGGGGGCATGAATGGATTAATTCGCTCATCAAAAGCATCGCGCAAGAAAAAGATGCAGATGAGATGCTAAAACTTGTCAATATAGTTTCACCTGAAGATATTAAGCAGGATTTACAGGATATTGTGCTTACACAGGAGCAGAAAAATGAGATACAAAAAATGGAAAAGGCAATCCAGTACAGGGATTACCTCAAGCGTATCGGTCTTCGTGAAATAGGCAAACTACTGTTCGTAGGTCCGCCCGGAACAGGGAAAACTTCAACGGCGCGCGCACTTTCAGGAAAACTTAAAATTCCTATAGTCGAGGTAAAACTCTCGCAGGTATCAGACCAGTACCTCGGTGAAACTGCAAAGAACATAGACCGTGTATTCGAACTTGCAAAACGTTTGAGCCCGTGCATACTTTTCATTGATGAGTTCGATTTCATAGCAAAAGCCCGCGCCACAGATGAACATGCAGCATTAAAAAGGGCTGTCAATACACTGCTAAAAGCCATTGATGAGATAAGCCTTGTCGATGATGCCGTTCTTCTTATAGGCGCTACAAACCACCCGTCAATACTTGACCATGCCGCATGGAGAAGGTTTGATGAGATTGTGGATTTCGCCCTGCCTGATAAGGATATGAGGAAACAAATTCTTGATATCGTACTCAGGGATATTGAAGGAAGCTTTGATACCGAAGAAATCGCATATTCAACTGATAATTATTCGGGTTCTGACCTGCGGCTGATTGTCAGGGAAGCAGTTCTTAGCGGTCTTTTAACCGAGAGAACAGCCCTTACCCAGCAAGACCTCATCCGTGCGGTAAATGAGTTCAATAAAAGGATTCCGCTTCGGTCACTGGATGAAACCTTTTGAGGAAAACCATGTCCGCTACAGGGATGGATGTCATTTATCCCATCCCTGCCCATTTTTTATAGTTAGCAATATATTATAGGAACTAATGCCTGAAAGTATTCCTGATTTATTCCTGAACATCAAAAACAGGGAATTCCGGGTTCTTGTTGCCATTGAAAATAAAATGAGTTCATTCCAGTGGGTTCCGGTGGAGGAAATTGCCGGTTTCACAAAGTACAATCCTGGAGAAGTAAGTTTCATCCTTTCAAATCTTGCGCACAAAAAGCTCATCCAGAGAACTTTTCATCCGTATGAAGGTTACAGGATATACTACGAAGCCTATGACATGCTGGCTCTGAATGCCTTTGTAAAACGCGGTACCATCAATGCCATCGGGGATGTAATCGGCGTCGGGAAAGAATCTGTTGTTTATGATGCAACAGGCGGCATAACAGAAAGGCGCGTTGTCATAAAGTTCCACAGGGAAGGAAAGACCAGTTTCAAGCATGTGAAAAGGAACAGGGAACATATCGGGGAAAGAAAACATATTTCATGGATATACGCCTCCCGCCTGGCTGCGGAAAGGGAGTATCGTGCCCTTAAAATCCTCTACCCGCAGGTCAGTGTCCCTGAACCAATAGATCAGAACAGGAATGCAATTGTAATGTCTGTGGCAAGGGGTAAGGAACTTATCCATTCCGTACTTGACGAGCCTGAATGGTTCCTTGACGAAATCCTCGGTAATGTGAAAAAAGCATACGATCTTGGTATAATCCACGCTGACCTGAGCGAGTTTAATATTTTCGTGAACCACCAGGGCTGCGAGCTCATTGACTGGCCGCAGTATGTCCTTTCGTCAAATGCAAACGCATACGAATTGCTTTTCAGGGATATTGATAATGTTTTAACGTATTTTAAAAGGAAATACAGGATTGTAAGGGATAGCGGGGAAGTAACAGGTAATATGATGGGTTCATGCCAGGAAGAATAATCTTCGGGATAGATATTGCAAAAGGTTCGGTTAAATCAAAAGAACAGCCAGTGTATGCGGTTGTCATACTGGATGATGGCAGGGTAGAACATCACAGGATGGTGAGCCAGCATAAATTCCTGAGGATGGTATGGAAAGAAAAACCCGCAATTATCGCTGTTGATAATGTTTTTGAGCTTGCACCTGATAAACACGGGCTTGTCTTGCTCATCCGGAGATTTCCGCATGATACTAAACTTGTCCAGGTAACAGGCGGCGAAACCCTTGAGACGCTCACAAAACTTGCGAAACAGCAGGGTTTATCATTTAATAGGTTCGACCCTAATGAGGAAGCTCTTGCCTGCGCAAAACTTGCAGGCATGGGCGTGGGTTATGAAGTTTCTGCTTTTGAGGATAAAACAGTAATCAAGGTAAGCAGGGGAAGGTCGCCAGGTAAAGGAGGATGGAGCCAGAACAGGTACCGGCGCAAGATACACGGTCACGTGAGACAAAAGGCAAGGGAAATTGAGGAGCAACTCGATGAGCACTCAAAAATTTCGGGCTTCACTTACACGCAGGATATAAGTGAGCGGTTCGGAGGATACTCCAAATCCGAGTTTTACGTGGATGCGCCCAGAAGCCAGGTGCACATCAGTTCAGGCAAATACGGTGATGTGCAGGTCAGGGTCATGGGTATTGAACGGGATATGCTTGCCTACAAACCCCTGAAAGCCTTGAAACGGGATTACATCATCGTCGGGATTGATCCGGGCACAACAACGGCAATAGCTGCAATTGCGCTAAATGGCGAACTTCGCCATGTCAGCAGTTCGAGGACTGCATCCATTTCCGATGTAATCGAAACAATTTCCAGGCAGGGAAGACCGCTTATTATTGCAGGTGACGTGTTCCCCACACCGAACGCAGTTGAGAAAATACGCAGGGCGTTTAACGCTGTCCCTGGTTCGCCTGATTATACCCTGACATCAGAGGAAAAAATCGAACTTGCAAGACCCTTTGAATATTCAAACGCACATGAACGTGATGCCATTGCTGCGGCAGTTTCGGTGTATCGTAAGAACAGGAACAAGTTCGAACAGGTAAGGAAAAAAATCCCGCACGGCGTTGATGCGGATGAGGCGCTCGCAAAGGTCGTGAGGGGAAAAGCAGTGGATTCTGTACTCCTTGAGCTTACGCGGAAAGAGGAAAGGCAGCATGAGACTGGTAAAATGCCTGAAAAGACAGGTGACGGCAGTCTCCATTTGAGGGAACTGGTAAGGAAATACGAAGAGGATATTGCTGAGATGAAAGCCTACCAGCATGAACTGGAGAGCAGACTTCGAAAGAAGGATTCAAGGATATGGGAACTTGAAAAACTCATCGGTAAAATGAGTACTGACGTGTATAAACAGCTTAAAAAAGAAAAAGGGATTAAGGTGCGGGATAAGGATATTTCACGGCTTAAACACCAGGTTTCCGAGAACAACACGTATATCTCACACCTCAGGAAAAGGATAGATAAACTGAAAACAGTCAGGCGTCTTGAAATAAGCGGGAGGGTGCTGCCTGTTAAGATTATTGCCGCTTTTACGAAAGACAGTATAATTAAGACACAGGAAGAAGTCGGGATTAAGAAAGACGAGCTCATACTCCTGAAAGATGCAAGCGGGGGCGGGAGTGTCACTGCAAGGATGCTTGCTGACATGGGCGTGCGGGCTGTTATCGTCTGTAACGAGATGTCACATGCGGCAGAGGAAGAACTTTTCAACATGGATGTACCTGTCGTGGATGTAAGGGATGTGAATGTCCAGTTTGACCGCAAAGAAGAGTTTGCGGTTGTTAAACCCGAAGACATTGAACGTGCAATGGAGGAGTGGAACAGGAAGGCAGGAATCCGGAAAAAAGCTGATAATGAGAAATGGCTTGAGTCACTTGTTGACGAGTACAGGAGTGAAAGGCGGCGCGGGATTAAATGACGGTGTTAAACAAGTTTCAGGTTACCTGTTATCTTATCAAGTTCCGTAACTTCAGCAGGCCCGATTCCAAGAACCGTTACCGTGCCTGGAGGGATTTCAGTTAATCCTGCATCAGTAATCAGTGCGGTGGATAAATCGTGTTTCCTTGCAATCTCTTTTAATTCAAACAAATCCCGAAGCGTCGGCACCCTTAAAACAACCTTCTTCTGCCCTTCCTCTTTCCATGCCTCTTGTGTTTTCTTATCCGCCCACTCGTATGCAGACACAGCAGCATGCGCCACCTGCACTGCGAGTTTTCCTTTTGACAGTTTCAGGTCATCCCGTATGATTATGCACTGCTTGTACCTTGTCATAAAATCACTCAAAAAAAGGGGGGTTTACTGCTTCGCTTCTTCCTTAATCATCATTCCGTTTTCATCGAATTTCAGGGTGTCCTTTATATCAGACCATTCTTTCCCAATCCTTATGGCTTCTTCCATGTCGAAATCCCCGACAAGGATATTTTCGGAATTGACTGCCACAGCATGAAGCGGAACTGCTATGAAACCGTCCCTGTTTTTTACAATTAACTTTCCATCATGAACAGCTAAACTTTCACCGATATCTTTTTCGTGTTGTTTTACGAACTTGTTGATATATTCCCTGATGTCGATGTAATTTTTTTTGGTTTTTGTTTCTTCAGGCTTTTCCTTCACATCATCCGTTTTCCTGAAAATCCTGGATATCTTGCTGATAAGAGACATTTAAATCACTTATTAGTATCCTGAAATAAATAGTATTTGAATGAGTCAATGCCATTATTTTCGAAAAATGGGGGGTTTAGAATTCGCAACCCGTGCAGTTTTTATATATTTGTTCTTGATAGCAGGAACGACAATTATTTATATCAAGTAAACTTTAGTTAAATCAAATTTACTTGAGTTTGGTGGACACGCATGCACATATCAGACGGGATTCTTGAGCCTAAATGGATTTTATTATGGTATATCTTAACTGTAATTTTTATTGCAGAAGGCTTGCGCGTCATAAACAAACGCATAAAAATCGACCCTGCATACCTTCCCAGGATTTCACTTATCGGAGCCGTGGTTTTTGTAATTTCAGTATGGCACATCCCTGTGCCTGTAACAGGCTCATCATCCCACCCTGTCGGGACGCCGCTGGCTGCAATAATTATCGGTCCCCTTGCATCAGTGGTTATAAGTGGAATTGCCCTCTTCCTGCAGGCGTTCATTGCCCACGGCGGTCTCACAACCATCGGCGCAAACACGTTTTCAATGGGAATTGTGGGCGCTTTTAGCGGTTATTTTGTGTTCAGGCTGCTAAAAAGTTACACGTCTTTATGGTTTTCTGCTGGAATGGCAGGTCTTACGGGAAGCATTATGACATACATTGCAACTGCCCTCCAGCTTGCACTATCCCTGAATCCTGATAATGTCATGTATTACTGGAAACTGTACTCTGTTGGTTTTATCCCTACCCAGCTTCCACTTGCATTTGCCGAATTTGCATTGACCGGATATGTCATAAGATACCTGTTCGAACTAAAAACAGGCATTATTGAAACCCCGCAATGCCCATATTCCGATAACTTCACAAAAAAAGCCCTCATAGGTATGCTGTTCATACTCTCGGTTATTACTGCAGGTGCATACGCAGGCTACCTCGGCGGAGGGGATAATACTGGAATCGATGAGGTTATAGAAACACTTGCTGCACCGGATTCGGTTGCGGACGGGGTTGGTGTGAAATTAATGGAGCGGTTCGGTGAACCCGTGGGATTTGCATTTGCCGGAATACTTGGCGGTCTTGTTACTGGTTATTTCTGGGGCGGGTTCACAGGTCAGCGGAGGGATAACTGATGCTCGAATGGCTTGAAGGTGACCCCTTAAACGGTATTGCGATTACCATAACCTTTTTCATTTCACTGGTAATCGGAAGGCATTTTCGTGAAAAGCTGAACTCACAGGAAGAAACCAGGGGTAATATCATAGACACCAGGCTGAAAATTTTGTTATCGTTTTTATTAATCATTTCCATAACACTGATGAAAAACTGGTACATCCCGGCGGCAGTATCGTTCACGGGTGTTTTTGCAGCAGTTGGAATGCGAAAACTTAGCACTTATTCCGGCAAAATCATTTTACCCCTGGTACTGGGTTTGTTCATTCTCATAATACAGGCTCTCACAAACGGTACGCAAACAGTCACGTTTGGACCGCTTACATTTTATTCTGAAGGAATCGAATACGGTGTGCTGGTTTTTTCAAGAGTGGTTGCCTCGGCTTCTGTTCTTATCCTTCTTATTATCACAACACGGGAGAATGAACTGATTGAAAGCATGCAGTGGTTCAGGGCGCCGCCGACTTTACTCCAGATAATGTCTTTCATGGTACGGTACATAAAGACATTTTCACATGAAGGCGCTATACTGAAACAGGCGCAGCAGTCAAGGTGCGGTTTCCCTAATAAATCATCTTTTTTACAAAAAATCCGAAATATTGCCGCTGTGGGCGGGCTGCTGATTATGCGTGCCTTCCTGCGAGGCGATGATGTTTACAGGGCAATGATCTCTCGCGGCTGGAAGCCGGATATTAAGTCAGGGGAAACCACTGCTCCCCTGAATCGAAAAGACCTTTTTACTGGAATTGTCCTGTTTTCCGGGATAATAGCACTTATCGGTATAGATATGGTTATCTGAGGTAAAATGAACGCAATCAAAACCACCGGACTTGAATACTCCTACCCTGACAGGACAAAAGCACTTTCAGGTATAAATTTTGTGGCAAAAAGGGCTGAGAAAATCGCGGTACTCGGCGCGAACGGGAGCGGAAAAACCACGTTATTCTTCCATTTTAACGGGCTTTTTGAACCAACTGGCGGGGAAATAAAAGTATTCGGGAAAAAAATCCAGGGCAGCAATATCGATGAAATAAGACGGCGGGTGGGTCTTGTATTCCAGAATCCCGATACCCAGTTATTCGCTCATACGGTATATGAGGATATTGCATTTGGTCCGAGGAATATCGGGTTATCCGCAGATGATGTCAGAAGCAGGGTTTCACAGGTTCTTAACAGGTTTGATATCGAAGACCTTGCCGGAAAAAACCCGGCTAACCTGAGCGGGGGTCAGAAGAAAAGGGTATCTATTGCAGGTGTTGTTGCTATGGAACCCGATGTGATGGTGCTTGATGAGCCAACATCAAACATGGATGCCCGCGGTGTTACAGATACCATGGAGATACTTGATGAACTGAATCACGAAGGAAAAACCATAATCATTTCAACTCATGACTCCGATCTTGCTGCCTCGTGGGCTGACCGTGTGTATATCCTTAACAGGGGACGGGTTTTCAGGTCAGGCACGCCAGGACATATTTTCGCGGATGAAAAACTGCTCCTGGAAGCAGGAATGAAACATCCCGTACTTGTGCAGACATTCCGTGAATTCCATGCACGTGGCATCTCAAAAGGTGAAGTCCCGCTTTCGGTTCTTGATTTCATGGAATCTGTTGACAGCCCCAGGGTAATGGATATAAGGTGTGCGGTCGCAGGATGTGAAATATCAGCAGGGGATGAGGTCAGGCTCAGGCTTGAGGACGGGATGCTTGTTGCAAATAAAGGTACATATGGTGTAATCGGGAAGGCGGTTTTCGGGGCAAATGAGGGAGAAGACCTTGCAGTGAAGGATGTTGAGGCAGCTATTGACCAGCTTTCTGGAAATATAACGGTCATAAAGGTTCCGGGAATTACAGAAGGCGGCTCCAGAGCCGTGGATACGGAGAAAGTTCTTGGTTTTATCAATGAAAATAATAAAAGCAAAATCGGTGCAATGGGCACGTCTGCAAAAGTGCTGGCAAATAAGATTGGAATAAAATGCGACATAGAGTTTGACGTGATACAGTCAAGCATCCTTGCGGCACTTCGTGGTTTTGACGTGACGATTTTTGCGTCTGGCAGGATGGGAGAAAGGGTTATTGAAAAGGTAAGGGAGAAAGGTATTAACTGTACTTCCATGATGTTATAATTATATCGAATAAGGCATATTTTATGGTTTTATCCGGTTAAAACCCAAGCCCTGCCAGCTTCTCCTTTGCAAGCTCGCGTTTTTTCTGGTGGCATCTCAGGAATTCCTCCATTAACCCGGCAGCGTATTTCTTGCAGTTGCCGCAAACGCGGGTGCCGCCCTCACAGTCTTTATAAACCTCAACAAGCTCGTTGTCGTCATCCACAAGATGGAATAGCAGGAGTTCATACACACTGCATTTTTCGGGCTCACCTCCGAGTTTTTGCTGCTCTTGCAGTGTCACTCTTCCTCCTGTCATGGCGTGCATGACTTTTTTTGCGCCTGCCTGCGGTTCTTCTGTTAGCCCGATGAAACTGTCAGGCACGCTGCTTGACATCTTGCCGCCATAGAGTCCTGTCATGAACTTGTGGTACGTGGACGCAGGAGGCATGAAGGCATAACCACCTAATTCAAGTGCAACAGCTCTCGTGCTTTCCTGGACTTTTGGTAACAATTCTTCTGGTGAAGATTTTATACAGGCAATCTCTATATGCCCTGTATAACAATTCATACTGTCTTCTGTATCATCAAATTTTATACCTGCTTTAGATACGATTTTTTCTTGCAGCAGGCGATTCTTGAGAATGTTAAATTCATTTTCAGTTTTCATTGTATCTGAAGTTGGAGATTTTGAATATATGTTTATCATTCCTTTGAAATTGGGGTGTCTGGGGGGACCTGGGAAAACGTGGAACATGTTCATCTTATCAGCCAGCCCCCTTGTCAGCCTGATATGCGGGTCCTGGTCTGCACCTACCGGAATAACCACAGGTTTCGGGCCTCCGAATTCCTTAAGTTGCGGCTGGAGTATGTCGGCGCTCTGTGTCACGGCGCTTACCATGTGGGCAATGTTCGTCTCACCGTTAAATCCATAGATAGCAGAAAGCTCTGAGAAATTCGTTTTTATACCAAGCTCGAATGAAAGGTCTTTCACCTGCGCTGATTTTGACTGGAAATAGATATGCCCGTGCTCTCCAGGCTCAAATCCGAGTGCAAATGCGCTTAAGATGTAATCCTTACCTAACGTGTCACATTCCTTCCAGCTTTTGCCGCGTACTGAGTGCGCTTCCATGTCAGCAATAGCAAGGAACGCATCCCCGCCCTGCTGCTGGTGCCAGATGATTTCCTCCATCACCATCTTGTGACCCAGGTGCACCTGTCCCGATGGCATGAAACCGCTCATGGCTGCAAAGGGTTTGCCAGAGAGCATTGCGTCAAGGACTGATTCGTAGCTGCGGTGCCCGAAGATGACATTGCGGCGCATGTACCTGTGGGGATTCTTGATTTTAACGAGAAGTTCGTCGAATCGTGATATCCCGAACTCGTCAAAGAGTTTTGAGTAATTGTCGATTTTGACTGCGCCCCATGGGTCTATGGTTGTCATGTTCTGCCTCTTGTGTGGGTACTAAAATTGCGTGGGGATATGTAAATGTTGTTGTGTGGGGAGCAAATTAAAGGATATTCAAGCTAAATAAGTTTTTAAATCCCCAATTTCTTCATCATCTTCTGCATATTGAACTTCCCACCGCCCATCATGCCTTTCATTGCTTTCTGCATCGTCCTGTGATACTTGAGAAGCTCACGCACTTCCTCGTACCTGGTTCCTGACCCCCTTGAAATCCGTGTAATCCTTGAACTGTTAATAATTTTCGGGTCATCAAGTTCCGAACCGGTCATCGAGTCCATTATGAACTTGTATTTCTTCATCCGTTCCTCGGTCACGTTATACATATCATCCGAGAATTTTATACCCATCTTACCCATAGGAAGCATCTGCATCACCTGTTTCAGCGGTCCCATCTTATTCATCGCCTCAAGCTGGTTGTACATATCCTTTAATGAGAACCGCCCGCTCATCATGACATCTACATCGAAATCCTCGGGTTTCAATGCCTCTTCGGCTTTTTCCACAAGAGCCTTGATATCGCCCATACCCAGAAGCCGTGAGATGAACCTGTCAGGCTCAAACAACTCTATATCATCAGGTGTCTCACCGGTACCGATAAATGCAATAGCAGAATCCGTTTCAGAAACCGCGGACAGGGCACCCCCGCCTTTTGCAGTACCGTCAAGTTTTGTGATAATAACACCCGTAATCCCTATAGAGTTATTAAAAGCCCTTGCCTGCTCGCTTGCAAGCTGACCAATGGCTGCATCAAGCACAAGGAACCTGTGGTCAGGGTTTGCAGCCCTGTGTATTTCCTCCATCTCCTTTATCAGGTCACTTTCAAGTGCATGGCGTCCCGCGGTATCTATTATCTTAATATCATATTTCCCGATGGCTGCCAGTCCGCGCCTGGTGATACCAACAGCATCCTTTTCGTCATTTTCGCCATAAAAGAATACATCCGACTTTTCGCATAGCGTCTTTAGCTGGTCGTACGCTCCGTGCCTGAAATTATCAGCACATATTACAGCAGCTTTTAGCCCTTTCCTCTGGAAATACCTTGCAAGCTTTGCAGTGGTTGTTGTCTTGCCGCTTCCCTGGAGACCCACCATCATAATGGTCTGCGGGGCAAGTTTCACATCTGCATCTTTACCCAGGATGTTAATCAGTTCCTGGTAAACTATGCGTATTACATGTTCCCTCGGGCTCATGCCGCCGGGTGGTTTTTCCTTGAGTGAACGCTGTTTTATTGTCTGGGATAATGTCATCACAAGCTTGACATTTACATCAGCCTGCAAAAGGGCGCGCTGGATATCACGTACCAGTTCATCCACTGCCTTCTCGTCTATTCTTCCTGCTCCAACCAGTTTCCGAAGTGCGTCCTGCAGCGAGCCGCCAAGTTTATCCATTACCATAAATATTGCCTGTTGTTATTGATAATATCCCTGATTTTAGTTAAAGCTTATGATAGAAGAATACATATAGATTCATATTAATTGTAGGTTGGTTGGTATGAGTATCGAATATACAGGAGCTAATAAGGAAACGGTTTCTGGAGAGATGAAGAACTTCCTTGATTCGTGCCCTCCCGATACCCGGTTCAAGATGATTATTAACTCAAAGCGGGGATACTTAAAAGTCAGGATTATAAACATTAAACAAAGCAGGATACAGAAATTTTTCGGCAGGCTCAGGCGGCATAAGAAGAAATCTTGATAAAAAACCTGAACAGAATATTAACTAAGATGGACGCCCGGAGTTATATGCGGTAGATGGGATTTTTTTTAGACGGCAAACCGAGGCTCCGCCATGACACAGGCATACGGTGTCCTTGCTGTCAGACCATATGGTTTTCTCTCCAGAGTAAAGGGGGATGTAAGGGAAATTGCTTTTGCAGCATGCACACCAGTGTACACCCGTTAAAATCGAAACATAAAATATTGCATTAGAGCTCGCGAGGTGAATAATTTTTAAGATTGAATTAATTACATTATCATTATCATTACTATGGGTTAATTTAATATGTAAGAAAAATAATAAAGTGTTTTGTGATCCAATTATGTGAATCTCCCCGGATAAATTTTCGTCTAAACAATAATTCAGGATACATAACAGAGGTTTACATATCAAATTACCAGACCATGGAAAATCATTATGGTATTTCCGGAGGTCCGTATGAAACTATACAATATAATAATATTCCTGATATAGTACCTGCGGAAAATTCGGATCAATCAACTATATTGATGTATTCAGTAAATGGTAAGGTTAAAGCCATAAATAATCCAATTTCAAAAAATTTAAATAAGATGAGAATACTTGGTTTAATAGCATTAATAAGCTATATGGTTGTGATTCTTTTCACATGGATTTATGCTAACTTAAACGGTAATGTGTATTTCCTGGCTGGAGAACCGATATTGTTAATAAAATATTTAGAGTGGGGCATTGGATTTATTGGAATTTATGTTGCGGTTGAATACTTACTTAAAGAAATACAGGGATTCCCACATAAATAAATATCTCCCAATTTCAAATCTAAAATCAGATTACGTTTACTCTATAAATAAAACAGCATCCAGGGGTCTTCGTTCAAATAACGTATCGACGAATCGAATCTTGCTCCACCATATACCCCAAGCGAAAAGAATCCTGCCTTGTCCAGCGTTTCGGAAATGGGAAGCATATTCCGCGTTCGAATTCGTGTAGATATAAGGGATTGATATGCATCCAGCATTGTATCTGTGAGTTTTAGTTGAGCCATGATTTCCATGCCATATTTGTAGCAGTATAGTTATTTAATTATTACATATTAAATATCTTATAAAATCAAAGCAAAACCAACTTAATGAAATAGATACTTTTAAGATCTAAAAAAAATAGAACAAAGTAGAATCGAAACACTGGTTTAAATTACAAAGGTAAAAATGAAAATAAAGATAAATTATGACTACAGCCAGCAGGCATTGCTGGGAAAAGAAGCTAATGTTGAAGTAGCAGAAAATACCACGCTTGGAGAACTTCTTGCTCAGATTGATGCAAGGGTTATAGAAGCCGGAAAAGAGAAAAATATCGATGCCTCTGGTCTTTGCATGTTAAGAGACGGGGAGTTGGGCTGCATCGTAGCGGTCAATAAAAAACCGCCTGAGGATTTATTGAAGTATAAGCTTCAGGATGGGGATGAGATCGATGTCGTATTTGGATTCTGCGGAGGATAAGCATGGCTGAAAAATGCATTTACTGCGGCATGGATATTGAGGAAGAAGGTGTAGTGAGAAAAATTGATGGAGAAGAGATTAAGTTTTGCAGCCAGCACTGTGCAGTCATGTTTGAAGGGCTTGAGAAAAAGGGAAGGATGAAAGCGGCAATCATGGCTGAGCGGGGTGAAATAATATCAGGGCTGGAAGATGAGAGAGGAACCAGGGTCATAACATTGATTCACAGAAGGGAGCCGTGGGAAGAGAAAGACGAGAGTTCCATCAGCATCGAGGATACAGAGCATGTTTTAATGAGGATAAGACAGACGCCCGGAGACAAAGATGTGGATTTGATTCTGCATACACCCGGCGGGCTCGTGCTGGCTGCTGAGATGATAGCCATGGCTGTGAAAAACCATCCTTCAAAGGTCTCTGTTATTGTTCCTTTTTACGCAATGTCAGGTGGCACGCTCATCGCTCTTGCAGCGGATGAGATTATTATGGAGAAGGACAGCGTTCTTGGACCTGTTGACCCGCAGTTGGGAGGCGTACCTGCAGGTGCCCTGATCTCGTTGCTTGGGAAGAAGCCGCCGGAGAACATCTCGGATGACAATATCATGCTTTCAGAAGAGGCCAGAAAGAGCCTGGAAAGAGTACAAAAAATGGTAAAATGGCTGCTTGAAGATAAAATGGGAAAAGAGAAAGCAGAGAACCTGGCTGAGTTCCTGACGGGAGGATACACTACACACGATACGCCTATAGTTTTCGAGGTTGCGAAGGGATTTGGACTGAATGTTAAACAGGGCATGCCCAGGAGGGTATACGACCTGTTCAGAACGTTTGAGTTTGGTGCATGCCCGAGACCGCAGTATGTAAAGTATTGAGTAAAATTTAAATAAACTTTACGCCAAGATCTGATAAACCATTTCTGACAGCCATATTTATCAGAAACGGTGTCAGGGATTCAATCATGCGGGATTCACTTAGAGGCCCACCATCCAGCGGTCTTACGCTGCGTATCTCCCGTGTCAGGTTCATTACCAACTGCTTCGCATCCGTATCATCGCCGCAGATTACAACGTCGCCTTCTATCTCTAAATCAAGGTTGCATAACTTTCGATAGGATAGGTTATGGTATGCTGATACTACTTTTACTCCTGGAATAAGGTGCTGGATATGAAGAGCAGCACAGCCCTCATCTGGCGGTGTGTACTCAAACCACCGGTTCTTTTTCATGGGTACAACTAGAGAAATGACTATCTGGTTTTTTAGAACCGGGCGCAGGCATTCAATAAGCTCCAATGTAGCCGCATAAGGTACGGAGAGTACAGCGACATCAGCCCTCTCCACCGCCTCTTTATTACTTGTTCCATCAATGCGGCATTCTACGCCGCGGTCCGTAAGCTGGCAGGAATAGCCGCATGCAGCGTTTTTTGCCTTATCTACATCCCGCGAGCCGATATAAATCTCGTGGTGTGTTGCCCACCTGCAGGCTAATCCTTCACCGATTCTGCCTGTACCGCCCAGGATCGCTATTTTCATGGTACCATTACCTGTTCATGAAGATCGACTTTCAGATTTCATGAAATATTCCCTTGTTCCTTTGGCTGCCACTGCTTCTGAGATCCTTCCGAGCGCAAGTATGTAGGCTGCTGTCCTCATGTCGACTTTTTCCTTCTCCTTGATGTCGTGTACATTCTTGAATTCTCGCTGCATGATGGTTTCAAGTTTTTCATTGACCTCGTCCTGGCTCCAGTAAAACCCTGCTCTATTCTGAACCCATTCAAAATAGCTGACTGTCACACCTCCGGCATTTGCCAGGATATCGGGGATTACGAATATTCCTTTTTCGTTCAGTACCTCATCAGCTTCCCCCGTGGTAGGACCGTTTGCCATTTCCACCACGAGTTTTGCCTTTATATTATCAGCGTTCTCTTTTGTTATCTGGTTCTCAAGAGCGGCAGGAACAAGGATATCCACGTCCAGTTCAAGCAGCTCCTCATTGGTAATTTGCCCTATCTCTCCACAGTTGCATTTTGCGCAGGTCACATGCTCTGCTTTCCTGCAGGCGCTGATGCTGCCTGAACAGATGCATTCTCCCATTTTCCCATCCTTTTTCTTGGTATCCATTGTAACATCGGGATCGATACCATGAGTATGGTAAATACCTCCCTTGGAATCGCTAACAGCCACTACTTTGTATCCGGCGCCGTGAAGGAATCTTGCAATGTTATACCCTACATTCCCGAATCCCTGCAAAGCAACAGTGGTGTCCTCTGGATGCAATTTTAAGATCCTGGCAGCTTCGTTCAGCACAAAAAAACCGCCTCTGCCGGTTGCAGCTTCCCGCCCCTGCGATCCTCCCATGCTAAGCGGTTTCCCGGTGATTACGGCAGGTGTTAACCGTCTGTTGATCTTATTATATTCGTCAGCCATCCAGCCCATTATGATCTCGTTGGTGTACACATCCGGGGCAGGAATGTCCGTATCCGGTCCGATGAAATTATAGATAGAATCAATGTAAGCCCGGCTTAATTTCTCAAGTTCCTGATTTGAAAGTTCTTTCGGATTTACCACCACTCCGCCTTTGGAGCCGCCGAATGGGATGTTCACCACCGCGCATTTGAATGTCATCCATAACGATAGCGCCTTAACTTCATCAAGTGAGACATCGGGATGGTATCTTATCCCTCCTTTACATGGGCCCCTGTAATCATTGTAGTGCACCCTGAAACCTGTGAAAACCTCAAGATCGCCTGAGTCCATTCTCACAGGAATGGAAACCTCAATTATTTCATTGGGTTTTCGCAATACTTTTTTCGCGTCGTCGCTTATCTTGACAAAACCTAACGCTTTTTCCAATTGAGACTGCGCGTTCTCAAAAGCACTGATTCTTGCCATAAATATCCTTCATCAATCTATCGTTTTTCAGAGAAGCTCAAGCACATGAGGAGTGGCATTTGCA
>JACUTP010000009.1 GCA_014859785.1 Candidatus Methanoperedentaceae archaeon
CCTGAGTTCCCCTTCAGTTAGGCACATAGTTCCTTCAATATTTCCCTTTGTCTTTTTGTTTGTTCAGCCACGATCTGAGTCCCATCTGGCAATATCATCACTTTGTTCTTCTCAAGCTCTGTAATCAATGCCTCAATTGAGTACCTTTTTGACAACTCTGCATCCCTCATCATTTTCATCAACCGCATTCTCAAAATCAACGACAAGAAGCATATGAACAGATATCCTTTCATTGTAGTATCCTTTCTCACATTAGCAGGCATCACTTCAAGGTCATTTTTCATAATATCAAACCCCTTCTCAACAACATCCTTACTTCTGTAAAGCGACAGGCATTCTTCCCATCCAAAATCCCCCTGGTAAAGAAGGATAAATCTCCCCATCCTGTTAACCCTCTGTGAAACTGAGTTCTTCTTTAATTCCACTTCAAACCGGTCATCATTCACTTTCCAGCTTATGTATCGTGCATTTTTCTTTGTAAGCTCTTTGAAAACATTAGCAGGGTTCATCCAAGACCTGAGCCGCACACCTCTAAGACGCTCAAGTATATCGTACAATCTCTTATAAAATGAATATCGCTCATTTTGCTCACGTTTTTGATCATAATATGCATACCCTTTCACACAAAGTTCCCCAATATCGATTGTCACAGGTATGACAAACAAAGGTTCATCCTGATACATCACAAGATTATTCGGATTTGAAATCAATGAATGTACCTCAGACATTGTTTCTTTAACACTTTTTAACGTGGTCGAAGGTGGCATTATGAATGATAATCCACTTGTTATCATCTCTTCTAAATTTGGAGTCGAGAAAAAACCTCTGTCCATTATCATGGTATAATCCTGAATTCCACATGAACGAAGTTTCTTGATGGTGCTTTTTAATGTTGAAACATCCACAATGCTTCCTGGATACAGATCGTACATTATTGGAATTTCTTGTTCTTTATCAATCACTAGCGACATATTTATTTGTGGAAGATCTAGGCCATCCCTATTATAGCCCCATTCGAGATGCTTGATCATTTGCGAATATGATGATATTGACGTGATGTCATAAACAAGTGTGTTGGATGTGGATATCTTCTGGGCAAGGTGATTTGAGAAATCAATATGGGCTGTAGTGTTGCCGATCAGGTCAAAGAGTTTTGAGACTGATTGTGAAGAAAGGGGAAGGTCCGGATGTGTTTCTGATAGAATTGTACCTTCATACCAGCTTTTGATGTGAGATGAGGCAAGTGGTTTGATGAGATAGTTCATAGCAATTGTTAAAGCAGTCCAGACGTGCTGCGGAGGCAGCATTTTTTGAAGGATGCTTTCAAGTTCAAGGTCATTGATAATCTTGAGGAGGGGAAGATATTCGGCATGCGAAAGGACTTTTTTTGGTGTGGGGATTAAAGGTGTTGTCTGTGATCTGATTTTGACGGGGGTACCGTTCACGTTTTTACCCAAATATTTGCTCTTTTGTTTTACGGTCTTTGTTTTTGGATCGTAGTATGGGGTTATCTTGTAGAGATATTCTTGACCTTTTATCTTCTTGATGCGTGTAAATGATTTCATATGCCTAATTGTTAGGCACAATATAATAAATACTTTCCGATATGGGGAGAAAGAAATGTGAGGGAATTTGGGCGATTGTGCCTAATTTAGTGGGAACTCAGGTTAATATGTTCTGTCGATTTATCAAAGTAGAAACCCGGTTTTTAAAGTTAGTTTGATTTCTTCTTATTAGCAAAGGTTAAATCTGATAACATAATACTATAGCGACTATTAGAGGTTAATTATGGCAAAATTCCCGGAAGCGGAAAAATCACTTTTAAACATGAAAATCTGCATGAAATGTAATGCAAGAAACTCAATGCGTGCAACAAGATGCAGGAAATGCGGATACACGAAACTGAGAACCAAATCAAAGGAAAGAAAGGGAACGTAAGTAAAAATGGTGGTAGAGGAACGCCTCAACAAGATTGTAGAATCAGACGGTGCTGTCCATTTAACCCTTCTTGACCCCGATTCCCAGCTGCCTGAAGTAGCCGGGGTAATAGCCCAGGAAGCAACACGCGGCGGCACTGATGCCATAATGGTAGGCGGCTCAACAGGTGCGACAGGTGTTGCGGTTGATGAAACCGTACAGGCGATAAAGGCAAGCTGCAATCTTCCTGTCATCCTGTTTCCAGGCAATGCCGGAGGGTTGAGTGAGAAGGCTGATGCCGTATTTTTTATGAGTCTTCTTAATTCAAGGGATATTAATTATATTATTACGAACCAGGCAATAGGAGCGCCGATTGTGTATAAGGGAGGTATCGAGCCCATATCCATGGCATATATTGTCATCGAGCCCGGCGGCGCAGCTGGCTGGGTCGGGGATGCGCGCCTCATACCGAGAAACAAGCCGAAATTAGCTGTGGCATATTCCCTTGCTGCAAAATATCTTGGCATGCACTACATTTACCTTGAGGCTGGATCAGGTGCGGATAAGCCTGTTCCAGTGGAGATGGTGGCTGCTGTTAAGAACGCAGTCGGGACAAACAGGGTTATTATCGGCGGCGGTATCAGGGACGGTGCGACTGCAAGGGAGCGGGTAAAAGCAGGCGCTGACATGATAGTCACAGGCACGATTGTCGAGGAAGTCGATGATGTCAGGGAAAAAATCGAAGAGCTTGTCAATGCGATAAAATCGTGAGTTTTTTATGTTTCATCTTTTATTTTCCTGACACTCTCACCGAAAGACAGGGGCTCGAACCCGAAAATACGGTCAAGGTCATTCGGTTCTGCCAGCATGTTATTATGCAGTGATTCTATCAGCCAGTAAACTACATTTGAATTAACAGGAGCAAGTTTTTCGAGAATGTACGCCGAAAGCCGCTGCCATGAACCCGGAAACGGCACGAATATCCTTTTTAAACCAAGCTCTTTTGCGTATTCCTGCATCAGTTCCTTATATGTGAACACATCGCAACATCCGATATCGTAGCACTTGTTAATTGTTTCTTTCTTATCAAGACACTCAACGAGGTATCGGATAACATCCCCGATAAATACGGGCTGTACCTGTGTTTTTCCCCAGTCCGGCACCGGGATTACCGGCAATTTCCTGACAGCGGCATCAAGAATATCAAACGCTGCCCCACCCCTGCCGATTATAACAGATGCCCTGAATATTGTGTAATCGATGCCACTACTCGTGATAATCTCTTCCACTTCCTTCCTGCTCGCAAGGTGGTGTGATAATTTTTCTTCAGGATTGCTCATTCCTGTCAGGTGGATAATCCTCTTTACACCGTTTACCTTGCATGCTTTGACCATGTTTATGACTGCCCGCCTGTCAAGGACATCAAACCGTTCCTGTTCGTTCTGGGGTCCCATCATATGAATGAAATAATAAACGGTATCTATACCTTCTGTTGCCCTGAGTACCGATTCATAATCAAGTACGTCTCCTATCATGTGGATTATACAGGGGTTTTCAAAGCTTGCATGGCTTGCGGTTTTCCTTACAATACATCTCACAGTCAGGTTCTTTTCGGATATTTTCTGCAATACGCGCTTACCTATGAAACCCGTCGCCCCTGTAATTAATATCATATATCATCCTTTTCTGAGTAATTCATATTTAATATATCTGTATTTTTTTTGACAGAACACTAAAAACCTAAAAACCACAAGTAATATAAATCCTGAAAGCCATCATCGAGCCAATGAAAGTTTATAAGTCATACGAGGATTTACCCAAAATTAAACTGCCGCTTGGGCAGGAAGTTTTTATCAGTGACAGTACTATCCGTGACGGCTCACAGATGCCTGGAATAGTGATGAAAAAAAGGCACAAGCTCCAGATTTTCGAGTACCTTCACCGGATGGGTATCGAAAAGCTTGAAACGTTTGTGTATAACGAGCGCGACCAGGAAGCTGTCAGGGACATGCTTGACAGGGGTTATGAGTTCCCCGAGGTTACGGGATGGGCGCGTGCAAACCCGAATGATATTGATATTGTCCTTAAGATGGACGGGATTGAGGAAACAGGTATTTTGATGTCTGTTTCCGACTCCCATATTATTGACAAGATGGGGCTTGCAAGCCGTGAGGAGGCTGAAAAGAAATACATACAGGCACTCCAGTATGCAGTTGACCACGGGCTTCGCACAAGGGCGCACATTGAGGATATGACCCGTGCGGATAACGAGGGATTCGTGTTTCCGCTTGTTGAGAAACTGCTCGGGATTGACCCTGATTGTACTATCAGGATATGTGATACGCTGGGTTACGGTCTTCCTTTTGCTGTTGCGGATGAACCCTACGGAATACCGTATTTAACACGCAGGCTCATCGAAATAGGAGCTAAGAATATAGAAACCCATATCCACGATGATTTCGGGCTGTCTATTTCCAACACCCTTTCAGGTTACTGGCATGGCGCCAACTGGTCAAGCCTTACGTTTCTAGGAATTGGCGAGAGGGCAGGGAATGCCGAGCTTGAGAAGATTGCCCTGTTCCTTGTGCAAAGGGTTGAAGGGTTTGATAAGTATAACCTGGAGTCTGTTACGGATTTTGCACGATATATGGAAAAGGAGATAGGTATCAGGGTACCGCGCAATAAGTCTGTTGTGGGGAGGAACATCTTTGCCCATGAAAGCGGGATTCATTCGGCAGGCGTGATAAAGAACCCGTTCACCTACGAGCCGTACCTTCCTGAACTCGTGGGCGGGAAGAGGCAGCTGCTGATTGGTGACTCATCAGGAACCGAGGTTATCCGCTTTAAGGTGGAAGAAGCGCTGAATGAGCTGATGCATATCGGGACAACGGTTGATAAGCATGACCCGCGCGTGAAAGCCATACAGGCTGACATCCGGAAGCTGTATGATAAGGAGAAGCGTGTTTCAGCTATTTCGGATGAAGAGCTTAAGAAGTATGTCGAGAAGTATTTCATGCTTGAGCCCATAATCGATGATTACAGCGCTGATGAGATGTGATTATATGCATTTTCAATTATAGGTTTCAAGAGCTGGTATTCAGGGATGTTAGCATGGACGAGGATAATGTAGTGTATGTCGGGAATAAACCTGTGATGAACTATGTTCTTGCAATTGTAACACAATTCAATAACGGAGCAAAGGAAGTCACAGTAAAGGCAAGAGGACGGGCAATATCAAGAGCTGTTGACGTTACAGAGGTAACTAAACACAGGTTCCTGAAAGAAGCAGCAGTAAAAGATATAAAAATAGGAACTGAAAAAATGGTTTCCGAGAGGGGAGGAACCAATATTTCCACTATGGAAATCGTACTTGGCCTGGATTAAGCAAATAAGTTATACACCAAACTTTTAATATCGTTACGCCCTATTCTACCCCAGATGCTCAAGCGTGAAAATATCCTGATTGAAGCCCTGCCTTATATCCGTGAATTCTCGGACACTATTATTGTAATCAAAATGGGAGGGCACGCTATTGTCAATCCGGTTATCATGGATAAAATAGTACAGGATATAGTACTGCTGCGGTTTGTCGGTATCCACCCAATAATAATCCACGGCGGAGGGCCGGAAATTACCGAGAAAATGGAACGGATGGGTAAAAAATCCGAGTTCATTGCAGGATTGAGGGTTACGGATGACGATACACTTGAAATTGCAAGGATGGTATTAGTAGGTAATGTCAACAGCAGGATTATCTCGCTTATAACCAAACACGGCGGGAAAGGCGTTGGACTGTCAGGAAGTGACGGCAGGCTTATCATGGCACGGAAACTCAAACCACAGCGCGTGGAAGTGGAGGGTATTGAGACAGAAGTTGACCTTGGCTGGGTCGGGGAAACCGAAGTCATAAACCCTGAAATACTGATGATACTCACAGGCAAGGGATACATCCCGGTTATTTCCCCCATTGCAACAGATGAAGACGGCAATGACTTAAACGTGAATGCAGACACGGTTGCCGGGGATATAGCAGCAGCATTGCATGCAAAGAAACTAATATCCCTTACCGATGTTCCCGGTGTTCTGGAAAAACCCGGCAATCCCCAAACCCGTATTTCAAGGATAGGCATTGACGATATTGAAACACTTATTAAGGACAACGTCATTAGCGGCGGAATGATACCTAAAGTCAAGTCAGGTGCATCTGCTGTCAGGGCTGGTGTAGGACAGGTTCATATCATTGACGGGAGCAGGGAACATTCCCTTTTGCTTGAGCTGTTTACTGACAAAGGTATCGGTACGATGATATACAGGAAAGAGTGAATTATTGTGAATAAAGCTAAACCCGAAAAAAAAATGGAAAAAAAAGCAGAACCTGAAGAGATACCAGTAAAAAAGGTGACGCCTGAAGAAAGGAAACAGGCGCTGGTTGATGGTATTAAAAAAACAGTGCTGCCTTCATTTATCGGGGCGGGATTTGCCCTGTTGCTTTTCCTGAATTTCGGCGATGCGCATGATAAAGTATGGTTTTCCGTAATACTGCTTGTTGTTATTTTATCATATTATATACAGAAATTGGTATATCCTCTAATCGGTGTCAAGGTAAAGGAATTTGAGATAAAGGACTGGCTGTACGTGGAATTCCTGGTTATAATATTCCTAATGGTCGTCTGGACACTTTTATTAAATCAATAACTTCCGGGTGTTTTATGCGAATAGCTGTTTTGGACAAGACAAGGTGCCAGCCCAGGATGTGCGGTTTCCAGTGCATCAAATTCTGCCCGAGGGTACGCACAGGCGATGAGACCATAGTGGAAGGAGAGGATGGAAAACCAGTTATCTCAGAAGAGTTGTGTGTGGGGTGCGGTATATGCGTTAAACGCTGTCCATACGAATGTATAACTATTATCGGACTGCCTGAAAAACTTAAGGAACCAACACACAGGTACGGAATAAACGGTTTTGCCATGTACGGTCTTCCTGTTCCAATGGCAGGGAAAGTAACCGGTATCCTGGGTCCAAACGGTATCGGTAAAAGTACCGCCATAAATATACTCTCAGGTAACCTGAAGCCGAACCTCGGGAAGGATGAAATGGGATGGGAGGATATTCTTGAATATTATTCCGGTTCATCCCTTTATGATTACCTTGAAGGCGTTTCAAAAGGAAAAGTAAAAACATCCCAGAAACCACAGTATGTTGACTTAATCCCTAAAAAATTCAAGGGAAAAGTCTCAGAACTTCTATCCAGCACGGATGAACGCGGGGTACTGGAATCCCTGATGACAAGGCTTGACCTCGGGAACATCTATGGACGGAATATCGGGGAATTAAGCGGCGGGGAACTCCAGAGGGTTGCTCTTGCCGCCTGTGTTGCTAAGGACGCAGATTTCTATTTTATTGATGAGATAAGCCCGTATCTTGACATTTTCCAGAGGATAAAAGCCGCCCGGATTATCAGGGAACTGGCAGAAACAAAAGCCGTGATGGTGGTTGAGCACGACCTTGCAATACTTGATTTGCTTGCCGATGTCGTACATATCGCATACGGGACACCTGGTGCATTTGGCGTCATCACGCACCCCAAAGGTGTAAGGGTGGGAATAAACGAGTACCTGAAAGGATACCTGCGTGAAGAAAACGTACGGATACGTTCGGAAGCAATCGAGTTTGAGGTACATGCCCCGCAGGATACGAAAGAATATTCATCCATCCTTGAATTCGAGGAATTCTCGAAAAAATACGATGGGGGATTTGAGCTCAAAGCCCGGGGCGGTGAGATACGGATGGGTGAGGTAACAGGGATTGTAGGCCCGAACGGGATTGGTAAGTCAACTTTTGTCAAGATGCTGGCAGGTGAGATTGAACCAACAACAGGCAAGGTTGAACTGGATATCAAGGTATCCTACAAGCCCCAGTATATAAAAGCCGATGAAACAGTTACCGTTTCCCGGCTTTTGCGCTCGATAAACAGGCAATTTGATTCCAGTTACTACCAGACCGAGATTGTAAAACCACTCCAGCTTGAGAAACTCCTGAACCAGAATGTTAACGACTTAAGCGGCGGGGAGCTCCAGAGGGTTGCCATCGCGGCATGTTTTTCACGTAAGGCTGACCTGTACCTGCTGGATGAGCCCTCGGCGCATCTTGACGTTGAGCAGAGGATTATTACCACAAAAGTCATCAGGCGTTTTGCCGAGAACAACAAGGTAACAGCGATGGTAGTTGACCATGATATTTACATGATTGACATGCTAAGTGACAGGCTACTTGTTTTTGAAGGGGAACCAATGGTCAGGGGTGATGTGATCGGACCTTTTAATATGCGGGATGGAATGAACAGGTTCCTTAAGTATATCGGCATAACATTCAGGCGCGATGAGGAAACAAAACGCCCGAGGGTCAATAAACTGGATTCTCGTCTTGACAGGACACAAAAATCCGAAGGCGAGTATTATTACAGTACTGATAAGAGTTAGAGGCAAAATATATTAACAAGAAAGTTATTATTTATGTTAATGTTAAAGTATCCTGTAATAATTATTATAATTCTTATGTCTGCAAGTGTCACATCAGCGGCAGTCTTCAGTCCCAGGGATATCGAATGGGATACTGCAGCAACCGGAACCCTTTACAAAGGGGGAACATTGACAAACGGGGATTATATGGTCAAGGCTGTGCAGCTTGCATCACCTGTGCCAGGAGTGAAAGATATCAAGGGGAATATCGTGCCCGAAACCGAGGTTGAACCGTCCGTACTGCTTGAAATTTATAAAAACAATGTCCTGGTAACAGAAATAATAATGACAACACTAAGCGAGCCATACATTGACCCTGATTATGAAGTGAAGGTATCTACCACTGGATTTACGGCAAGGAACGCCAGGGAGTGGGTATATGAATACTACAATCCCTCTGCAAGCGTAGCATTACAGTTAAGGGCAACACCCAAAATTGAAATTACAGTGAAAACAGATAAAACATCATACACTTCACATAAAGACCAGATTATAACCGCAACTGTTACCGTTAAAAACACGGGGAAAGCATTTGCCAGGAATGTTGATGTAAACCTTGATACCGGGGGACTTAAACTCAGGGGCGGGGATGCGAGCCAGCTTCACAAGTATTATTATAACATTGACAAAGGTGCCAGTAATGAATTCAGTGTGATTCTTGTTGTTCCGCAACTGGTTGATGAAAAATCGTATACACTTGGTGCTGAGGCGAGTTTTAACGATGTAAAAGAAATTGGTTATAAATCAGGAGGAAGCGTTTCTGCCAAAGTATCACCAGAGCAGGATTATTTTTCATTTAGTAAATCTGTTAGTAAAGATCGTATATACCTTACTGAAAGCGTAACCGTGAGAATTACCGCTGCAAACGGGGGGAGATATAACATATACAATATTAACATAACAGATAAAATGAGCAATGATTTTGAACTGAAATCCAGTTCCAAATTCGAATGGAATATACCAGTTCTTGAACCCGGGCAGGAATGGGGCACAACTTATTCCATAAAACCCATCGAAACAAATTTAAACGGTTTTACACTTCCGGAAGCTTCGGCACAGTTTACAGTTAATAACAAACAGTACAGTGAAACCTCAAATAAACCCGTGGCTATTGTAAACGGGCCTAAAATAATCCTGAATAAGACTGTTGATAAACCCGAGGTGAATATAAGCAAGGACGTAACAGTCACGGTCACAATAAAGAATGAAGGAAATATAGCTACAAAAGCGGAAATCCGGGATGCATTACCTGAGGGTGTAAGCCTTGTTGGCGGTTCGACTTCTCTTGAGGATTTATATTTAGAGATTAACAAACCCCATATAATTACATACACTATCAGGATGGATAAAGAAGGGAATATTACATTACCTGCTGCTGTTGCCAACTATACAGGCATTGGGTATAAGGGAGCGGTTCGGGCGGTCTTGAGTTCGGAAATGCCGAATGTAACTGTTATTGACCCTGAAAAAACACCGGTACCAACCCCGGCTCCTTCCGATTCGGTTGATGACATGATACCGGTTCAAACCGGGGTTGACCAGAATGAATCTTCATTCCAGAAATTAAAAAATAAGATTAGAGATTTGCTTCCAAAATCCAAGGTGGTTTCAAATGAAAACCTGGAACCTACCCCTGTAACACCAGGTTTTGGCTTATTGTATGCTGTTATGGTTCTGGTATTTTACGTAGGTCTCAGGCGCAAAGTTTGATGCAGGATTTTCCGGAACCCGGGATTTGAAAAATGAAAGAGATTTTATTTGTCGGACGGTCAAATGTAGGAAAATCCACCCTTATCAGGAAAATTACAGGCAGGAAACTACATGCAGGAAAACGTCCGGGAGTGACAAGGAAACCCCTGAAAATACCATACCAGGGTTTACAGATTACGGATATGCCAGGATTCGGGTTCATGAGCGGTGCAACAGAAGACAGCCAGGATGCCATCAAGAATAACATCGTGCATTACATCGAGGATAATGCGGAAAATATAGCGCTGGCTGTGATGGTGGTTAATGTATCGTCGTTTTCCGAAATTGTTGACCGCTGGAAAGCCCGCAACGAAATCCCTGTTGAGGTTGAGCTTTTTGAGTTTTTGCATGAAATGGATATTGATGTGGTTGTGGCTGCTAACAAGATGGATAAGGTAAAGGAGGCAGACAGGGACAGGATACTTGACGGGATTGCAGAGCGGCTCGGGATGATTCCCCCATGGAGGCAGTGGATTGATAATATTGTTCCCGTGAGCGCAAAAAAGGGGGAACTTGGGTGGTTGAAGGAGAAAATGCGGGAGAGGATAGAGAGGGTGAAGGATTAAATTTTGGTTCAGGTACATCTATCCCTAATAAATCAGGTATTGAAATCGAAAATACGGATTGACAATAAAACCACCATGAAAAAACCCGAACTCCTGGCGCCTGCTGGCAGCAGGGAAGCACTTACCACAGCCATTGAAAACGGAGCGGATGCTGTGTATTTCGGAGGTACTGCTTTCAGTGCAAGGCAGGATGCCGCACTTCCTGACGTTGAATGGGCTATCGATTATGCACATACGAGGGACGTTTTAGCTTATGTTACCGTAAACACCCTTATCAAGGATTCAGAGCTTGAAAAAGCCAGCGAGTACCTCCAGTTGCTGTCTAACGCAGGTGCGGATGCGGTTATCGTGCAGGACATGGGCATCCTGAAAATGGTATGCGAAGAGCTTCCCACACTTCCGGTACATGCAAGCACCCAGATGAGCATCCACAACATCGAGGGCGTGAAATTCCTGGAAGAATTGGGCGTAAAACGCGTTGTGCCTGCGCGCGAACTTACCCTTGATGAGATAAACCTGATAAAATCCGAAACAGGGATTGAGCTCGAAACCTTTATCCACGGCGCTCTTTGTTTTTCATATTCGGGACAGTGTCTCTTTAGCAGCATGATAGGGGGAAGGAGCGGAAACAGGGGGTACTGTGCCCAGCCCTGCCGGAAAAGGTACCGGATTAACGAAGCAGAAGGGCATCTCCTCAGCCCCAAAGACCTGGACATGAGTGAACATATAGGCGCCCTTATGGAAACAGGGATTGATTCTTTCAAGATAGAGGGAAGGCTGAAGCGCCCTGAATATGTTGCAGGTGTTGTAAGGACGTACAGGCGGCTTATCGAAAGGTATCTTGAAAATCCGGCAGGTTTCCATGTAACAGCTCATGAAAAGCACACGCTTCTCCAGCTTTTTAACCGCGGGTTTATAGCAGGATATTATTTCGGGAATCCGGGCAACAGTTTAATGAGCAGGGAACAGGCACATAACCAGGGGACATATCTCGGGAAAGTCATCGAATACGACAGGAATGCTGCTTACATACATCTTGATGAACCATTAAGTACAGGAGATGGGATAGGGACAGAAGGGCGGGGAACGGGAGTTACGGTACGGAGCATGTATATCGACAATATACGGGTGGACCGGGCTCCTCCTGGTTCAACCGTCAGGATACCAATGGAAAAATTCATCGGTAAGAATGAGGTAATTTACAAAACCTATGACTCAGTGCTAATGGAATCTTTAGTAACCAGAAAGGCGATTACAAAAATTCCCGTTACAATGTCATTTACGGCAAAAACCGGAAAACCTGTGGCGCTGCGTGTAACAGACGGGAAGAACGAGGTTAGTATTTCCGGAGAAATACCTGCTAAGTCAATAGGCTCACCTGCATCGGATGAGGCAATAACACGGCAGCTGGAAAAACTCGGTAACAGTATTTATGAGGTACAGGAAATCAGGATTGAGCTGGACGATGGTATATTCATCCCGATTTCACAGCTTAATTCTCTGCGCAGGGATGCGGTTAAAAAACTTGAAGAAGAACATACGGCAAGCTGGAAGCGCACGTACAAAAAACCTGGGTTCACGGCTGACAGGCGGGAAGGGAAAACAAAAACCCTGCTCTCTGTAAATACCTGCACTCCTGGAACATTTGAAGCCGCTGTTGACAGCGGTGCGGATGTTGTTTATTTCGGGGGAGAAGTTTTCGGGAACAAACAGCCCACAAAAGAGGAGTACAGGCTTGCTCTTGAGTACGGGAAGAGTAAAGGGGTGGAAGTTTATCTCAGCACACCGCTGATTGTTAAGGACATGAATGAACTTAATGCTGATGCTGACGGGTTTCTTGTAACAAACCCTGGTGTATTGTATCATCTTCGTAACTCTTACAGGGATAAACCGGTTATCATTGATTACCAGTTCAATATTTTTAACAGGCTGGCAATGTCGCATCTTATGGGAAACAGCCAGAGGGTTACGCTTTCACCGGAACTTACACTGGATGAAATAAAACAGGTAACACCGTACGGCAGGGCAGAATGTATTGTCCAGGGGTATTTCCCGCTTATTGTATCAGAACATGACCTCCTGGGGAATCTATTTCCCTGGGATGAGGTTCGTGAGGCTGTGTTAAAGGACGAGAAAGGTTTTGGTTTTCCGGTAAGGACTGGTTCAGGGGGGCGAACGTATATCATGAACTCAAGGGAACTGTGCATGCTTGAGAATGTCAGTGGCATCATTGAAGCAGGGGTAAGCTGCCTGAGAATTGAGGCGAAAATGTATAATGAAAATACTACCCGTAAATTAACGCAAAAGTACAGGAAAGCTATTGATGCGGCAGGCAAAGGCGGGAAGGTTCGGGATAAATGCGGGGATTCAGGAAAATATACCACAGGACATTATTTCAGGGGAGTATTATGAAGGTATTTTTCTCAGGTTATGGCTTGATATGGGATTTCTGGTGTTGTGTGATTTACCCGCTGTGAGTCATGGTGGTTTCTAATATTTATAAGCCAGTGATAGTTAATAAAATATAATGAAGCAAATGGAGCGGCATAACCTGGAATGACCTCATTTCGGCTGAAGAAAGGGAACCTTTTGGGGCTGCACCGCTACCTTGTTTTTCCGAATATGAAAAGAAACGACTTCTTGAGCTTGTTGGTATTCTGGAGAAAAAAGAGTTGGTAAGGGCAGCGTTAGGTGACATATAAATAGAATCCGGGTTAATTTTGTAATGATGGAAAACGATGAAGATTTTGACAGACTGGACGAGATGATTCTTGAAGAGGGAAAGAAAAGCCCGTCAAAGAAGCTCCTGATATGTCCGGTATGTAAGTCCAATCATGTTATGTATTATCTCGGGGGACAGATTGGATACATGTACCAGTGCAAGGACTGCGGGTATGTAGGCTCCTTTGTGATTGAAAAATAAAAAACAGAAGATATTACCGGACTACACGTGAAAACCAACCCCCTGTGCATTTTCCACAAGGGAATTTCTTAATCCATATAGACTCTGGCGTGCATCCTTGAAATAAAATCGCTCCTCAAGGATACCTTTTTTCTTTAATCTGTCCAGTGCATAGCGAACAGTCCTCGGAGGCAGGTAGGTTTCCCTTGTAATTTCTTGCTGGGTCATCGCCCCGCCGTGCTCCAGTATTTTAAAAACAAGTTTTGCAGAAGGGGGAAGCTTTTCCAGCTTTATACCTTCTTCTGCTGTCTGTACATCATTTGTTTCATGGTTGTTATCAGTAACAACAAAAACGATCCCTCATGGTATCACCTAACTCGTTAACGGCGTTAACAATTATAAAACTTCCTCTATTTGATATCCTTCCAGCTAAACGGGAACATCCCTGATTCCGGGGAATCAAGTACTAAAAAAATTATACAGGTACCATCTCAAGGGTTCCAACCGGACAGTTGCGTGCACATAACCCGCAGGCTATACATGCTTCATAATCAACAAATGCCGTGCCGTTATTCACACCGATTGCAAGTTTAGCCGTATTGATATCAAAATCTTCTGCCTTTGACAATTTTGTGTTTGTCGGGCATACAGTTACGCAGATTCCGCATCCGCTACAATCTCCGGAAAGTACAAGCTTCTTATCTTTTGCCATGATGTATGATACCCGTTAAAACAATATGAATATTTCGTTTAGTACAGGGGTTGAAGCCCTTCGAGTTTATCAGAGATTGATTGGTTCTGCATGGCAATCTGCTCCTTTTTCACCTGTTCTTTTCCGATTGCCTGGACACCTATATCAAATAACTTATCAAGTTCAACCGATGCTCCTATGGATAAGACAGTAAGTACCCTGGGCATTACCCCATCACGCAAAAGGACACCTTTAAAAACATGACCGATGTCACTTGAAAGCCTGTCCACTTCTGTTGTGATGTCATTAACGTTAAGGTATTTTTTATCCCCTTCTATAATCATCATTGCCCGTGTCGCTTCCTTATACGGGTCAAGCTGGAAAAGAAGACCGCCATGCGATACACTCTGTTTAATTGTCGACTTGATTGTAAGATTATTGCTAGCTTCACCGTATCCGATGGTAGCAAGCTTGGAGCCGCTTGCCATAACAGTCTTAAAATCACCCAGGTCCGTAACCATCATCATCTCACTATCAAGTGCCTTCAACAGGAAAAGGAACCTCTGGGCAATTGTCTGGTTAATGCCATCATAGGCTGCCTGTATGTCTTTGCCAAGATTTTTCAGGAACTCGTTATCAGCGATAATCGTACCGTCACCACTTCCTGCCATGAGGTCTTTCAGGCAGAAAATCGAATTCTGGAGATAAATTGAACCTTCTTCCCTGAACGGGAGTACCACAATTCCGTAAACATTGTAGTTATACCGTTCTTTCATTGCCTCAATCAAAGGCGGCGTGAACGAGGAACCCGTGCCCCCTGATGCTGAAGCGATGACAAAAGCCACATCAAAATCCCCGCGCTCCTCAATAGCACGAAGCAGGAGTTCCTTGTTATTCTCGAAACAATCCTTTCCAACATTCCTGTTTGCTCCGACGCCGTGAAGGTATGGAACGTGTATCCTGTCCCTTGATTTTGTAAATCTTAGCTCTTTCAAATCGTTTACCGCAGTATTAATCGCCATGGTCTGGACATTGCTTACGAATTTCTGTTTTCCGTAATATTTTGATACAACACCGCCGCCAAAAGCTTCCCTGTTTATTGAATCAAGTATCCTGTTCCCGCACTGTCCAACGCCCAAAAGAAGTATGTTTAACATTTATGTCCTCTTAATATCGATATTCTTTATGCCTGTTCATGGTAAATAATACTACTCCAACTATCAAGCCAGTTATTGGCAATATTATATACCAGTAATCCACGGGATTTTTCTCTTTTTTAGTCACTGAAATTGTTTCGGAACTTGTAGCGAAACCAACAGTGTCATCGTTATAGCTGGTCTTAAGGCGGACTGTGTAGTTCCCCCCGTCAACAGCTTTTAAAATAACTGAATAGGATTCATACTCCCCGGATTCAATTTTCTTATATAGCTGCCGCAAATCGCCTTCTTCCAGTTCCAGCCCTTTCGGGACCGAACCCTCAATGAGTACGGATTCTGCTGAAGCGTTCCCATTATTTATAATTTTAACAACCATGTTGATTAAGTCACCTGTCATGACATCGTTATCATCAATGAAAATTTCTGTTACAAGCTGGGATTTTTCTTTAACTTCCCTGGATACTGTTATTGTTATTGAATTCGATTCTTTCCTGCCAGTCCCATATTCTATTTTGGTGGGTTCTATGGTAAAAGTGCCTGCTTTTACAGCTTCAAGTGCATAATAAATTTCATCACTTTCCCCTGGTTCAAGTTTTTCTTTTACTACAGGCGGGAACCGTGAGCCGGTTGCACGGATAAAACCTTCAGGCATGTACTCTGTAAGTGTAACTCCGCTGGCGGTTTCATTTCCGGTATTTGTTGTTTTGATTTTTATTTCAATAATGTCCCCGACATTGATGTCTGTTTCTTCCACGGATTTTGTTACTACTATAATAGGTACTTTAGAAGAATCACTTTTTGTGCCTGTTGCAGAAGATATTGTATATTTAACTGGTGCACTCCAGTTATCCGGGTAATCAATTCCCATCCTGAATGAGTTATCGGTGAAAAAACTTGCATTAATATCGTTAATTCGATTCCAGGGATATGTTGATATTGATGAAGACTCACTCCGGATGTGGTATCGGTTTGATTGCCCGTCAGATGTTAAATTTACTATTGCAAAAAAATCTGCTTTTTTTATATCAATTACTTCAATCAAATAGTACCCGTTCATGAAATTCAACCCCGTGTTGTTTTCCATGTAGAAGTATTCTACTTTTGCACTCGCAACACCCGAAAACATCAACAAAACCAATAATATTATCCAGATTTTTCTCATTCAATGCTCACCTTTTTACCATCTGCTATTGTACAATAAAGCCTTCGACAATCAGTTAATAATATTCAATTATATATAAATCTTATGAGTGCAAATATTCATGATAAATTCAATAATAATTGCGGATTTTACATGCTCAATTTAAGGCTGACATCAAGCCAGTTGGATGAATGCGTGAGTGCGCCAATAGAAATAACATCAATACCTGTTTTTGAATAATCCCCGACATCCTGCAGCGATATGCCGCCTGATGCTTCAAGGATAACGTTTTTCCTCAGGTTTTTTTCATTCAGGATTTTTATGCTGTTTTTAATTTCATCCACAGACATGTTATCAAACATGATTATATCCACGCCCATTCCAGCCGCCCTGACAGCAGATTCCGCATCTTCCACTTCAACTTCAATTTTCTGGGTGAAACTTTTTGACTGTTGTGCGTTTTTTACAGTTTTCTCAAGCCCCATGACTGCAATATGGTTATCTTTTATCATCACAGAATCCGAAAGGTTAAACCTGTGCGGGTCGCCGCCGGCGGCAATAACCGCTTTTTTCTCGAATTTCCGGAAACCGGGTGTTGTCTTTCTGGTACATGCAATCCTGGCACCATCTGCCCTGTCAACATACCTGCGGGTAAGTGTGGCAATACCGCTCATTTTGCCAAGGAAATTAAGAGCAAGCCTCTCAGCCCGCAGTATTGACCTTGCCCCGCCTTCAAGCGTGAATATCACATCATCTTTTTTAACAGCCGAACCGTCCGTCAAATCCGTTGATGCAAATGCCTCAAAATACTCAAAAACCTGTGTGGCTTCAGGAAGTCCTGCGACAATACCCTCCTCATTTGATACCACCACTCCCCTGACACTGCAGTCAGGGATGATTTCGCAGGAAACATCGTTATTGCCCATATCCTCTTCGATAAAACGCTCAAGCTCTGTTAGTAACATGATCGCTATATATTATTGTCCCCGGATTACTTATATTATGCTGTCAATTATTAGGAAACAGGAAAAGATTATGCTCAAAATTGGAATAATCGGCTGTGGGTCTATCGGTACCGAGATATGTAAGGCAATCGATTCAGGGAAGATACATACCGAACTTGTTGCAGTATATGACAGGAACATGAAGCATTGTGAAACTCTTTCCAGCCTGCTTGCCACGAAACCGGATATTACTTCCCCTGATGAATTGATATCAAGGGCAGATATTGTTGTCGAGTGTGCATCTGCTGCGGCTGTCCGGGAATTCGGGCTTGCGGTTCTGGAAAAGGGTAAAGAGCTTATGGTCATGAGTGTGGGGGCATTGACCGACCATGCCCTTCTACAAAGCCTCAGGGAAACGGCTTCTGCCAATGGTTGCAGGATATATGTCCCGTCAGGAGCCATAACAGGGCTTGACGGTTTAAAATCCGCATCTGGTAATCATATAGTAAAAGTAACACTAAGTACCACAAAAAACCCTGAGGGACTGGAAGGTGCACCTTATATTACTGAAAATAATATCGACCTTGACTCATTCCGTGAAAAAACCCTCCTGTTTGAGGGAAGTGCGCTGGAGGCAATAAAAGGATTTCCGGCAAACGTCAATGTCGCAACCTCGCTGAGCCTTGCAGGAATCGGGGTTGAAAAGACGCAGGTAAAGATTTTCGTTGACCCTGGTGCTTCACGAAACATCCATGAAATTGAAGTCGAGGGGGAATTCGGGAAGTTCACATCCCGTGTTGAGAACGTGCCTTTCCCCTGCAATCCCAGGACAAGCTTTCTTGCAGCCCTGTCTGCAATTGCCACGTTAAAGAGCATAACAGAGCCGTTGCAGATTGGTACCTGAGTATGGCACTTGAAGATTTTACGCTGGTTTTATCTGAATTAAGAAAGAGGCTTTTTTACCTGATAGCTTTTTTTGGGGCAAGCGTTGTAGTTTCGTTTTCATTGATGGGAAATTTAATTTTAAAAATCCAGTCAGACATGTTCTGGCATCTCCAGATTCCCGGAAACACTGATATTTCAGGGCGGTTAGTTGACATATCCAGCAACCTGACTGCAATGTCAGGGGAACTGGCAAAGGACAATGAAGCCATTGCGCAGAACCTGACCCTTATATCAGGCGAACTTGTTAATATCTCCATGAACCTGGGAATGTTTAAACCGAATATTGTTTACCTTGCACCAATGGAAGTGCTGATGCTCAAGTTTAAGATGGCTGTTATTTTCGGGCTTCTTATAACATCGCCGATGATACTATATTATGCTGTTGCGGGAATAAGAAAACGATTCGATATTCACGTACCATTAAGCAGGTCATTGCTGATATACACAGCTGCCGCTGCTGCCGGATTGTTTTTACTCGGGGCGTCTTACGCATATTATTACATGCTGCCGTTTTTACTTGGTTTCCTTTACCAGGACGCTATTAACATGGGTGTCAGCGCAACGTTCTCGGTTTATTCATTTGTTTATTTTGTGATGTCAACAACACTTATTATAGGGTTGACGTTTGAGCTTCCGATTATCCTGACACTTCTTGTACGTCTGGGGTTAACAGACAGGGAGAAGCTGGTTTATTACAGGAGACATGCTTATATCGTCCTGCTGATTATTGCGGCAGTTATTACCCCTGACCCAACGTTTATCAGCCAGGTTATGGTGGCTGTGCCTTTTATTGTGCTTTATGAAATAAGTTTGCTGTTGATGAAAATCAGCGGAACTAAAACCCGTACGCTATGAATGGCGCGATAATCACAAATATAAGCGACATGAGAATTAGCACGGCAAACACCGCAACTATTGCATTTGATATCCTCTCCACTTTCTCGCCATTACCCATTATCCTTGAAAGGGTTGAAGTCATTACGTCCCTGAATACATGTCCACCGTCCAGCGGGACAGCGGGGAGGCAGTTAAACAGCCCCACATAGAAATTCATCCACCCAACCCAGAGAAGTAATGTCAGTATCCAGAAAATTTCCGTCCCGAGTGAGGAAGCCCAGCCGGTATTCTCGTAATAGGATGTGAACATCCCGGTAAATCCTGTAAAAATCTCACCATCAGGACCACCCATAAGTGGCAGGCTGAATAATATGAGCCATCCTGTTGCACCGTTTAGCATCGAGGGGATGGCTTTTAAACCGTTTAGGAAATTTGTAGCAGGGAACTGTGCAATGGAAACGCCAACAGAATAACTGGTGTATCCTTCAGGAGCATACGAGACACCGAGGAAACCTTTCGTGGCAGCAGGGTCATAGGGATGTTTATCAAGTTTAACGCTGAATACCTGTAACGTGGCATTTTCGGATGTATTGCTCATCATATGTACTTCAATTTCCTGCCCCGCCCAGGTTGAACCCATAAACTTCACAAAATCATCGAGTCCGGTTAAGTCAGTATCATTAATTTTAACCATAACCATCCCTGGCTTAATACCCGCGGCGTCAGCCGGGGTATTTTCAATTACATCGAATATCCTTACACCCGTAACGATTTCTTTGCTTTCCGAGGTGATAAGTGTGATTTCCTTTTTAGTGCCATTTTCAACAACCCCAAAAGTGGTTTGTGTACCAGGTTCCAGTTTTTGTGTAGAAACCAGGAAATCTTGTGCACTGGTTACCGGTATCCCGTTAAGGGATGTGATAATCATATTCGGTTTGATACCTGCGTCTTCTGCAGGGTAGCCGGGAATTGTCTGTACTACTGTGATGTCACTGACCGGGTAAAGTGACCCCAGCAGGGAAAAGAACAGGATAAATGCAATAACCGCCGTGACAAAATTTGCCATTACACCGGCTGTAAGTACCCTCACGCGCTCCTGCCGTGTTGCAAGTTTTTTAGGCTGTATTTCTTCCTCCTCTTGCTCACCAGAATTCCTTTCTTTCCCGAGAAGCTGTTCCTCATCAGGCTCGGCAAACCCACCGATGGGTACAATTGCAAGTAATAATCCCATGGATTTTACCCTTATTCCCTCAACCTTACACAGTATGGCATGGGAGAACTCATGCACAACGAGTGTTATAATCAATGCGATAATTCCCCATGTGAGGGGGATGAACTCATTAATACCAGGTATCAGGAATATATTGCGCGGCTCGTGGAACTTACCGGCTTGCGGAACTGTCTGTGACTGGAATGAGGTTATCATGGAATAATCTATGAACAGTATCAGCAGGAACATCACGAGCATCCCGATAAGCATTGCAGGAAGTCCCGCGTCTGCAAACAATCTCCAGAAACCTTTATGAACAGCAAGCCTGTCCAGGAATTCCTGTCCTCTCTGGGTACGTATCATCAGAATCGGGCCATAGGCAGTGATATTGTATTTATTTAATATCCCCCGCCTGTTAAGAAAAATCACTAACTGCCAGTATAGTAAAAACACCAGCAAAAAAAGATATAAATTATTCAACTGACTGTCCCCTTTGACTATTAAGAAAATTATTAAGTATTCCGTGCATAATAGGTTTGAGGTGTGTTAATGTTTTCACTTGTATATATAACCGCTGGGAATATGGAAGAAGCACGGGAAATCGGGAAGAAACTTGTTGAGGAACGGCTTGCAGCTTGCGTAAACCTGTTCCCGGTATCTTCGATTTTCAGGTGGAAGGGTAATATTGATGAGGCTGAAGAGGTTGCGATTATTGCAAAGACAACATCCGTGAAGGTAAAAGATATCGAGACAAGGGTAAAAGAGCTTCACAGTTATGACGTGCCGTGTGTGGTCTCGTTTAATATGGAAGAAGGCTCGAAGGAGTATCTTGACTGGATAGGAGAATCAGTAGATTAAGAGGAGGAGTAAGATGGTAAAAACGGAAAGCCAGATATTGCAGCGTATGCGTGGTTTTCAAGTGCGTCCTCTGACCCTGCAATGGTTT
>JACUTP010000175.1 GCA_014859785.1 Candidatus Methanoperedentaceae archaeon
ACTGTTATATGAACAAAGTTCAACCTGACCATACGTTGAAAAGTGCCGATAGGGTTAATTCGGGGTCATATCCGCGATTCATCTTCAATACTATACCCCGAAAACAATAGCAAGCAGGTTCCTCGCACCCATGGAAAAACCAAGAACAACAAGGGTCAATATAAGCATATACTTCTCATTTTCATTGTCATTATTCCTGGAATCTATTTCCAGCATCCGGATAATAAGTAAAACAAGGGCCAGGGACAGGGGTATCAAAATAATTCCGGTTCCGAAAATGGATGGTAAAAATGAACTGAAAGGATGTTTGTTGGTATAACCTAAAAAATCAGTCCCGATATATGTTGTAACCGAATCAAGCAAAAATGAAAAAATCGCAAATGAATAAATCCGGCTTCTAAGATAAACCATACCAACTGCAGGGGAGATTTTATAAATAAAAAAGGTAAGTGCCAATGCCGGCACCAGGCTGAATACTAAAATATCAGGTTTCAGGTCGGCATATGAATTATAAACCAGAATTGAAATGCCGGCTATTGAGAATAATATGCCAGTTTTAGCATACATTCGAATATAATTCTTTATCTTTCCCTTATCCTCAAGATACCTCATTAAAAGGAGACAGCCGAAGGTTATTGTAAACATAACAAAGAAGATAAGGGGAGTAATAAAAAAATATTTGACAGGAGGCTCCAGAATATCCGCATCTTCTATAACCCTCAAAATTGAGCCCATGAGAATATAGGGAATTGTTGCAATGACAAAATTTTCATCAACTTTAATTTTTAATTTGTTTAATAATTTCAGGACAGCATAAACACTAATAAATAAAATAATTATATATGTGAGCATATCAACATGGTTGTAACTCGTATCATTTATGATGCCGTCTACAAAATTCCTGTTAATAAAATCTAAAATACCCATAACTCATCCATCGCAGAGTCCGTAAACAAATTCAATATTATTTCAATCATTCAGTTCCTGGTCAAGCATATATCTTGCTGTCAATAATTCGCAGTTTTGTGCCTTCAGCCAGTTCCTGCCGGATATAATCATAATTAACTGTTACTTTCAATTTAAACCCGCCTTTTGTAAATGTTTCCTCGACATAATCCATAAACCATCAATCATATCTGCAATCTCTGGCAGGATTTTCAAAACCATGTATGAAATAAACAGTAATGCCAGCATAGAACCGATTTTGGTGATAATATGTTCAGAAATATGAAAACTTTCTTCAGGAGTACCAAACCACGCAAATCCGTAAGCAGATGATGTGAAAGAAACCCTCAGGATGTTAAGAAGATAAACGACAGGTACTGATATCATGAAAGCTTTTAATTTTCGTGATAACGGTGCACCTTTTGCTGATGATATCAAACCTGTAAATAAGGCAATGCTTTCAATTGCAGTGCAGGCGAGGATTATTCTAACTGCCAGACCGTTAACAGCAAGCAGGTCCCATGAGGTTCGTTCTACTGGAAATCCGTAATTTCCAATTACCCAGACTGCCTGGTTTGTTACCATAGATATAATTCCGGTATTTAATAACTCCACTTCAGCAAACAAAAGGTAAATAAAGCCTCCTACTGATGCAGCAAGGGATAAAGAAATTATTGCCTCCTTTTCCCCTGCCCGGAATGTAATAAAGGCAATGAAAAGTGAGACAAAAGCTGCCACCACAACCAAAAATGAATTGAGGTAATCCTTTATCCCAATATAATGCCCGGTCTGCAAAATCCAGTATAATGATAAAAATATCCAGCCTGCGCCGGTAAATGAGAATCTTGAGCTATATGTTTTCGGAATGGTCGCTCCTAAAGACAGAAGTCCAAGTGCGAGCCACAGTATAACCATAATTAAAATGACCTGGTTTCTGGGTTTATTTCATGACCTTCCATAGAATATCCGTTTTTATTCCAATCCACTGCCTGATTCCATGCACTCCATCATTTCTACCTGACCTTATTGTTCAGTTTAATCCTAACTCCTGCCTAAGAACCATATAATTGCAAATATAATAAACATCAGTAACATATGCTGCCACATACTTCCCCCGCCGCAGCATCCGCCACGAGAATGGTTATTCCGGGTAGTTTCTGCTTCAGTTATATTTTTATCATCTTCCTTGTTATCAGTTTTTTTTGTACTGCAGCAATCCATAATTTTCACATCCGTACCGGTAAAATGGCGTTGTTACACTAAATGGATTTTGCTTTAAATTTGTAAAAAAACAGCCTGTGCTTTTTTAACATCATAAAGTGTATGCAGTCAGGGTTCGGATGGAAAGATGGAAACTAAATAATAATGAATATCAATTATTGACAGCATCCACATTCTTAAGCTACGAACAGATTCGTAGTTATAGAAATATCTTTTAATATCCTTGCCTATTAATAATAACAATGCCAGAAAATGAGAAAGACCCGGGTGATGAAAAACTCCTTATTCTGCCTCTTGGAGAAGAATCTAAAAAGATAACACAGGTTATATCAAACGACACCGCAAGGCAGATAATCGCGCTTCTGGCTGATACACCCCTCTCTGCCTCGGATATCGCAGAGCGTTTACAGGCGCCTCTTACAACTATTACTTACAATCTTGAGAATCTTGAAAGCGTGGGGCTTGTTAAGGTCGAAAGGGTAAAATACAGCGAAAAAGGGCGCAAAGTCAAGATTTACGCACCTGTCAGGAAGGTTATTGTTGTCGTACCTGAAAAAACCGACCGGGAATCCGTACTTGATATCCTGCGGAAATACATGGGTGTGGTTCTGGCAGCAGTGCTTGCATCAAGCGTTATTGAGTTCTTTACAAAAGGTTTTGTACTGCGCTCGTTCAGTATGGATTTGTCAACAGCGGAAAACACTTCGACAATTATGCCATCACACGCGCCGGTTACACAGGATGCGGAAAAGGTGATGGCAGAAGAGATGATTAAAGACGCTACCGTGCAGGATGCAGTCTCATCCGGCAATTTTACACCTGCGCCGACACCCGTCCCCACTGAAATAGCCCATACAACAGCGATTGCACAATCCGAATCCGGCATACTCGCAAATATAATAGATACAATCCTTGCCCATCCCGGTCTTGTGTTCCTGCTCGGATGCCTGTTTGTAATATCTGCGCTTGTTATAATCGATTTAACAAGGAAGAAGAAAAATAGATAGGGTTTCCAGATATTATAACAGCATGAGCCAGAAACCTGGACTTAAAAGGGAACTTGGATTATTTGAAGTCACCTTATCCGGTGTGGGAATCATCCTTGGCGCGGGAATATATGCACTCATAGGGAAAGCAGCCGGACTTGCCGGGAATTCGGTTTGGATGTCTTTTGCCATCTCAGCAGTTGTCGCCCTGTTCACAGGACTCAGCTACTCAGAATTATCTTCCATGTTCCCGAGAGCAGGGGCAGAACACGAGTACATCAAAAACGCATTCGGAAAAGTTACCGCATTTATCATCGGGTGGCTCATCATCTTAAGCGGTATAATCGGAGCCTCAACAGTCGCCCTTGGTTTCGGGGGTTATTTCAGTTCTCTTTTCCATACACCAGCAATTCCTTCTGCGATAATACTTATTGTCCTGCTTTCATTCGTCCTCTTCCTTGGCATAAAAGAATCAGTCTTTTTTGCCATTTTATTTAC
>JACUTP010000176.1 GCA_014859785.1 Candidatus Methanoperedentaceae archaeon
AATCGTTGTTCGGCTTCTTTCCTGGCTTCCCATGCCCTTAATGGCGCTTGTTTCCTTGCATATGCCGTCCATTCTAAATTAAGAGCCTCACGTGATTTAATTCCCCGCCCTGCACGCAGGCTTCCAAGATGTGTCTCCCATGCTCTTTGTTTTTTATCAAATTCCAGAAATTTAGCCTGGTTTGCACGGATTGGTACTGGTTCTTCCAGCTTGCGCCCTGCAAAATCCCCGGATAGCAAAGGGGAACTCAAGGCATCCCAGAACTGTGTTTTGACAAAACCTTTCCGGATCTTCTCGCGCATGAAAGAACGGTCATGGCGTTTCTTGATTTCAAGGTCTGATGGAGCCAAACCGAATTTTTCAAAATCAGTTATCAGGGATTTGACGGCAGTTTCCATTGCGTTTGCGCGCATGCGTGAAACAGACTCTGGAAGGGCTTGCTTTGCAGCTATATTCCTGAGAGTACTCTGGTAAGGTGTGCGCCTCCATGCTCTTCGCAGGCTCGCATCCATCCCGCCTTCTGATACGAACGGAGCAGTTCTCCCTGGCAGAAGGTCTGTTTTTGGAAGGTAGTCTGGGTAGCGGTCAAACAATTCATCGAAATGAAGAGGGATGCCTCTCCTTATGCGCCTGAAAGATTCTTTTTTAAGCCCCTCTGCTGTCCACTGCCCTTTCTTGATATGGGTTAGCTGAGTTAGTTGCTCTTTTGATAATTTAGGTAATAGCTCACGCTGCCAGTTACGGATTGGATATATCGGCTCACGTTCGCTTGTACTCCAGACGGTTTTTGTTGCCTGTGCTTTCGTTTGACCGAGCAGGTTTCTGGTAACGTATTCTTTAGCTATCCAGTCGTCAAATTCCCTGGGTTTTAGCATCTCCGATTTCTTTGCTATTTCAGAGGTCGGGAGCCTTGACATTATGGCAAGGTCGTTCATCCTGAATCCCCGGTCTTCCCCTACACGCCAGCTTATGCCCTGTGCAGGTCCGGTGAACCGTCTCAGCAGTTTCTTGTCTTTGTTTAGTGTATTGAGGATATTGCGTTCTAATCTTGAAAGCTTCAGCCCTTCTTCACCTTCGGTGAGCGCTCTGAACATGCGCTGGTTAAGGTAGGGGTTATATGTGGAATAGCCGCTTCCTCGCTTTCCTGTGAATTCGTTGACCGTTGATGAGATGCGCCTCATCAGTGCGCCGTCTCTTGCATACCTTCGTTCTATTATTTTTTCATCAGGTGCAGTTACGCTCCCCGCACCCATGCTGTTGAAATATTTCTGCACGTCTTTGAAGGTTCGGTCTAAATCAGGCATTCGCCTGGCTTCTTCTTTTTCCCGGAAGACTGCGTTTTCAATTGCTTCTTTAAAATAGAAGGGTGTTCTCGGGCTGCTCAAAATATCTTTTTTCAGCGGAGTCCGTACCGGACGAATCATTTTTATCGGTCTGCTCAGCCGTTCATTGATACGATGTAGATTAGTCCATTCGTCTGTATAGCTCCGCCTTATCATCCTCTCGGCTTCTGCAAAACTTGCACCAGAGGACATTCTTCTGGCGATGTTTCGTGACGTTTCGGTTTCCGGGATGTTTAGCAGCGCACCAATCTTTTTTGTACTGGCGCTTCTGATTATAGGCAGTTCCCTTGAATACCCGATTGTGCCGGTTTTCGTAAACCTCGGCGTGCCAATGACCCGGTCACTGAATACCATGGTCTTGCCGCGCGGAAGCACTTGCTTTGCACCCACATCAACATCCCATGCAGGTCGCCGTCCCCGCCGTCCAGTCCCGATGCGCGCCGTACTCCCGCCACCTGTAAGCGGAATTCCTGATGAAGAAGCCATGGACATGCCTGACATTAATCCTATGGTTTTCGCAAGCTCGGCATTCAGTGATTTAATTTCACGTTTAGCAAGAGCAGCGGCTCCTGCGAATAATGTAAGGTTGCCTGTAGCCACAGGAAGCGCATTGGCAAGAGTGAGGATGGACTTGTTTAAATCCTGAACCTGGTCAGCAGCCTTGTCCATGCTGATAGCCACATAATCAGCGCCTGCTGCTATGCTTACAAGCGGCGCCGTGGCGCCGTCAACGATTATAAAATTCCCGGTAAAATCACTGCTGCCAAGTATCATTTACGCTCACCCTTTCCATGAAACGTATTTATCAAGCAACCAGAGACTAAAGTTCAAAAGCAGCGTAACAAACCCTGCAACCAGTACGGATACCATCCCGAACTTCGTTTTCAGAACAATGTTTTCTTCCCTTAATCCAGCCTGGGCTTTTACCATATCAGGATGCGCGGGACAGTATCCTTTATTTGCTTCAAGCCTGAGCGTTTTTTCAGTGACTTTTTTTAACATTTCATCAAGCCTGGAGATGGTATGGGACATGTCCTCTATCTTTTCTGCCATTAACTTCGTGCGCTCATCAATCCGCGCGATTGCTGCCAGAGTACTTTCCCCTTTCATTTACCTGACATCACCCCGACTGTTTTCCTGAAAGCTTCCCTGAGCAGTACAGGCATGACCTCATAAGCCATGGTTTCCATGACTTTCATAAGCCGCGCGTTAATATCCCCATGGTCATAATGGTCAGCGTGCTTATCGTCTTCAAATAATTCGTTGCCGTTTCTGTCAACTGGTATCAAAAAACACCTGCAATGTTTGTGGAACAGTCCTGGCCTATCAAGCAAAACAGGTGCGTGCAATAAACTCAAATCAGAGATTAGTCTTGTATGCGAATACACACGGTTATAGCGGGGAATGCAGATGGTCTTGCAGTGCCGGAGGTCAAAAGGGGAGGGGTGCTCGACCTTAAAAAACATCCCGTTATACTTTTTACGGCTCTGGAAAGAAAATACCGAGTCACCGTCAATTACTGTATTCTTGGTTAATATCGTCTCTGTGCCCTGTTCCGTGTTCTTTTCCCATACTGTATGACTGTGCAGTTTCCAGTTATACTGGTTAGCCGTATATCCTAACCTGTTCCTCCTTGTCACGCCGTCTGGTAATACAATCACGGGTTCAATTACCGCCCTTGCCAGGGTAACAGCAGTTTTTCCTCCCGTTCTCATGGCAACGGCAAGGTTCTTGAGATTCTCTGGCGGTAACTTATTTGCAAGTACGGCAAACCGCGTGAATTCGGAAGTTGATTTAGCCATACAGTTTTTTCAGCCTTCTGAATGCAGGGAGAATTTTGGTTTTTAATTCTTCTGGTGTCACCTTATCATCTGAAAGGACGTCTTCTAATATCATAAGAAGAATCCGTGCTTCTGTTATAGCTGACTTGATTTTCACGTAGTAATACCGGTATCTCGTAGTGACGAGCGCCATGATAATCCCGAATACAAGCAGTATGGTCTGTATCATGTCGTCGCTGATTATTATTTCCATTTTCACCTCATTTTACTTGTTATTCTTTTCCGCTTCTGCTCCGGCAAGCACCGTCATCAGGTAAACGGCGTTTGCATCGCCCCTGGGTATGACCGGGTCAATATCCCACGGCAGTTTATGGAACAGCCTGCAAAGGGAGTATATCTGCGTCCAGTAGTTTTCTTCGGGCGTGAGTTTCTGTTTCCCTGATGTGTACGCCCGTTTTAGTTTTCCGAGAGAACCTCCAGGTCACCCTGCATTTCGTTCATTTTCCCGAGGAA
>JACUTP010000010.1 GCA_014859785.1 Candidatus Methanoperedentaceae archaeon
ATGCCGGCAATATATCTCTATGGCGTCAATAAACCGTTGGATTGGTGTTATAAAAGTTAAACTCCTAATTATATATATTCAATAATATAAATATCCTTAACAAACTTCTATAGAAAAGGTGTAAATATGAAGACAAGAAAAAAATTCACACGCGAAGCAAAAATAACTCTTCTTCGTGAACTTGAGAATGGAAAAAGTTCAGCACAGGTATGTCGAGAAAACGGTATCCATCCCTCAATGCTCTCCAAATGGAAACGGGAATACAAAGAAAATCCCGTGACAGCATTCAGCGGCAATGGTAATATCAGCAAACCAGAAGCAAAATTAGCAGAATCAGGACGTCTTATAGGTCAGCTATATGCTGAAAATGCATTTTTAAAAAAAGTATTGACCAGCTTAGAGGCCAAGCTGCAGGATCATCAAAAACAGAGAGAAGGGAACTGATCTATATGACAATCCAAGACATGCATAAAGAGACAAATCAAATAAGCATAAGCAAAGCATGCTCAGTTCTCGGAGTCTGCAGAAGTGGATACAACAAATGGATCAGACAGAATCAGACGCATTACTCTGATCCTGAAGAGATGAAACTCAAGAACGAGATACATTCTATTGCAATAGATTTTCCCAGGTATGGATATCGACGGATAACAATCGAGCTGCATCGACGTGGATTTGAAACAAATCATAAGGTCGTTTATGAACTAATGAAGAGAGATAACCTTCTGTGCATAAAAAAGCAATTTGTCCCAAAAACAACTGATTCAAATATCAAAAAGTTCCTGGAAATAGTATATAATAAAAAGCGAGTTCATTCATCTATTGGGTATGTCACTCCAGAAGAATTTGAAATGTTTAAGGAAGTTTTAAGTAGCAATGTTTCTTAACTGGTTGTACACAAAATGGGGTTCACTCCATCGGCTTGAGGGATGCCTTCAATTGTGAACGGCTTCTATAGGTTTATCCTGCAGATTCCATCAATTGAATAATTATGAGGATATATGTTATTCCGGCCCCCTTACTTCTCTAAGCGTGGACAAAAAAATTGAAATTTCAGACAGGATTAACATGATTGACATGATACGAACCAATCCTGTAAATCCATTCAAAAAAATGATTGAAACAAAAAAAAGCCTGTAACGATATCGAAATATATTTATAATTTCCTATGCGTTAAATAATCAACAATAAATATCTAAGATTAATGAATCTCTCCCGGTAATTAATAAAGGAAAAAATAAAGATGACACCCATCTCAAAAAACCCCATCCTGGCTGCAAACCTCCTCTATTTCCTCCTGATCCTCCTCATGTCACTCGCATCAGCACTTGTCCTCCCGTCCATACTACCCCAGCCCGAAAAAACACCTCCTGAAGAACCCTATGTCTCAATCGGGTGCGACCGTGTTATCTGGAACGGTGATGACCTTAAACTACCTGTCACGGTCAGGAACATCGAAAACCCGCAATACCAGTGGACAATTGACGGGGAAAACGCAACAGGCGCCATAAATTTTGACATGGGAGAGCACCTTGTAATCCTTAACGTAAAATCAGGTAGCAACACCTACCAGGCAAAAAAAACCGTTATAGTGGTTGATTCAATAAACGGCATCTCACTGAACGATGCCGCCGCATCAGTAAGCCAGCGGAGATTCCAGACACTCTATAACGGCAGGAAAACGGGAGTGAAAGGAGTGTTTGTTTCAGTCGATTCAAATCCGCCGCAGGAAGTCAATTCCTGCGGGCAGGTAACCACAAAACCACTGCCGGCAGGGCAGCATTCATGGAATGCTGAGTATCAGGGCAAAACGCTCGCATCAGGAACATTTGACATAAAAGAGGCGACCATGGCTGAACTCTCACGAATTGAGGTTGCCTCGAAATACACAGCAGGTGATACCGTTAACGGAAAAATAATAGTGATGAACACAGGTTCAACAACCTTAACGCAACTTGGTATCAACACCCTTGTTATTAACCACAAGTTCGAATGGATGGGTGATGCTGCACGGATGGAATATTCCGGGAATTACAACCCCGGGATAAAGCCGGGTGACGAATATACCATTCCTATCAGGGTTACCATACCAGCAGAAGTAAAAGGGATAAGACCAGCAGGAAAATACTCTATTACCATCGACCTTGTACTCAACAACCAGGTGGTGGACAGGAAAGTCGTGTACACCAGAGTCGAATGAAAGGTTTTACAGGAGAACTTTTCGCTCGTTTTCAATAATTATAACATCTCAGAATCGATTAAAGGAACGGTAATATGGGCTCCTTAGCAAGAGGCACGTTATATTTCATGTTCGTCCAGGCAGGCTTTATGGCAAGCGGATATATCATCCACGCAAGTCTTGGAAGGCTCCTGGGTCCTGCAGCCTACGGCATCTTCGGGGTAATTATATCGCTCATGACACTGGTGAATGTCATGCTTGTTGCAGGTGTGCCGCAGGCAGGATCCAGGTTTATTGCAATAGCAAATGAGACCGTGGGGGCAATAAAAAAAGCTACTCTCAATTTACAGGTAATTCTCTCACTTGCGGTTTTTGCGCTGTACTTCCTGTTATCCCCCCTTATTGCAGGTATTCTGGGCGATCCCGCGCTTTCAGGTTACATCAGGGCCTCGGCGTTTGTCATCCCTGTATATGCCCTTGACGCCCTTTACTGTGGATTTTTAAACGGGCTGCGTCTGTACGGCAGGCAGGCTGTTACTCTGTTTCTTTATTCCATAGCAAAGGTTGTGGGTACCGTTGGTCTGGTAATGCTTGGCTTTGCCATCTACGGCGCCATTGCAGGGTATCTTCTTGGACCTCTGGTGGGTCTTGGCATCGGATGGTACTATCTGAGGGGAACAGGGAAATGTCAAAACTCCGGGAATTTCCCTGCCAGAAAGATTATTGACTTTGCTTATCCAGTAATCATATTTTCATTCTCCCTGTTGTTTTTGATGAGTACAGATCTTTTTCTCGTAAAGATGATAATAGGAGAGGACGTGCAGGCAGGCTTCTATACAGCAGCCTCCACATTGTCGAGATTACCTTACTATATTCTCACGGGACTGGGTTTTGCTCTTTTTCCTGCGGTTTCAAAATCAGTTGCAGCAAAAGATACAGCGCAGACCGGAAAGTACATCAGGGAGTCCATGAGGTACCTGGTGCTTCTCATCCTTCCCGTCACATTTATTATAAGCGCAAGCTCAGAAGCTCTTATCGGGCTCTTTTATTCCGATCAGTACGCACCTGCTTCATACCCCCTGGCAATACTTGTATTCGGTCTTGCAGCTTTCACCCTGTTTAACATCCTGGCAACCGTAATAAACGCCGCCGGAAGACCGAAAATTCCAATGTTTATAGCGGCTGCCCTGATTCCGGTAGCCATCGGGTTAAACTCATTTCTCATCCCTGCCTACCACCTCGCAGGTGCAGCGATGGCAACCACCATCACAGGGCTGGCAGGTTTAATACTGGTTTCTGTGTACGTCCTGAAGGAATTCGGGGTGCTGATGGAAATAGCCTCGTTTACAAAGATGCTCTTTGCGTCGCTGGTTGTATTTATAATAATCCTGGCAGTTCCTGTAAGCGGGCTTATCCTGCCGCTCTGGTATGCGCTCCTGTTCGGGATATATTTAAGTGTCCTCATCCTGATAAAGGAATTCAATAAAAATGAGCTCGAAATCCTGGCCAGGATTTTAACTAAAAGAGACGGGTGATTTGATTGAAATATAAATGGATTATATTTATTCCGGAACCTTCTGGCGCCGTTGAAGAGGCGGCTGCAGAATGAGTAAAGAAATAATAAGGGCCTCCTTTTACCAGCTTTTAATAATATACGCGATACTTGTTTTTCTAACCGATCTGGGTACCATCTCAAAATACACCCTGCATTTCGGTATATTTGCCATTGTAATTGCTGTTTTTGGCGCCCTGTCCATTAGAAAGGGTGATAACAATGAGATAAGGTTTCCACCTGTATTGATAGCCCTTCCTTTTATCATCATTATTATCTCCAGGTTCATTCCCTATCTGAACAACAGCATTCCGCTGGGCTATGATCCCGGGATTTACAAATATGTAATGGAGATGTACCTGGAAAGCCTGCCAGGTCTTCCAAAAGAAAATACAGACCTCTGGGTGAAAAGCTGGTCTCCTCCCGGTTTATTTGTGATCACAGACCTGCTTTATTTGATTGGCTTTGATACCCATGCTATTTTAACCCGGGTCTTTATTTTTTTTGAACTGCTGCTGGCTCTGGGGATTTATGTTACAACAAGCAGGTTTTTTGGAAAGGGAACTGGAATTCTGTCGCTTTTTATATACTCAATCTCGATAACCCAGTACGAAGTATTCTGGTATCTGTATTACAAGAACGTTGTTGCTCTTTTCATCATGCTAATCGCCCTATATTTTTTAAAATCCCGCAAATACCTGCCCTTCATCATTACAGCTTCATTTGTGGGCGCTGTGCACAGACCAACCTTTCTGATATTCGGTTTGATATATCTCGGCTATATCATTTCCTGTAGAAAAGAATATATTAAAAACGTTTTAGCCGGCGCGATTATTTTAGGACTTACGCTGACCTTTTACACCCGGAACATAAGGGAAGCGATATTTAATAACATCGAGCCAATAATTACTGCGAACATTGGTGCCGGGACCTTTATTTCACTCTCAACCTATCAGTCCCTGTCGTTATCTTATCTTCCGTTTGCTCTGCTTGGATTCTTTATACTTGCAAGGAGGAAAGATTTCAACCTCTTTTTCCTCTGGTTTTTGATAACCGGAGTGATAGTGTACTTCAAGCTGATATTTTTCAACAGGTTTATTATTCACCTCGATGTGGCAATGATAATCCTTGCCTCCTTTGGGTTTTATGAACTCATAAAACTTAATAAAAGGATCGGGACTGCTGCACTGCTTATTTTGTTCTTATCTTCCCTGCTCGTAATGAATCAGAATATCAGTGACACAAAGCCGCTTATCAGTGAGAAAGAGCTGGATATAATAAAACAATTCAACTATGTAGAGAGCGACGCATATGTCATGTCCACATCAAGTTACTATTCACTCTGGATCCTGGGCTACAGCGGGAGAAAAACTATTGCGCCAGGGTTGTTTGATTATAATAAGTGGAATCTTGAAGAATGGGAGATATTCTGGGAAACAGGCGAGAAAGAGAAAGCTGTCGAGATGCTTGATGCTTATGAAAGACCATTGTACATTTATTTAGGGGAAAGGAGCAGGATAAATGAGAAAAAATTTGAAAACGGGTGTTTTGATAAAATACTCCAGGAGAATTCAATAAAGATATACAGGGCTGTATGTAATAATACGGATATGCGGCAGGATTATAGTTAGGAACCTGACATAGTGTCAAATGCCCCTCTAAAATTTCTTTACTTGGATTGATTCTCATTTTCTTTGTTATGTTCTCTAATAATTTCCAAATAAAAAAAAGGAGATGATCCAATGACTTCAAATATTGCAGGAAAAAGCATCGGGTCAGCCATCAAATCACTTCTCAATTCTGAATATAAGTTCATGGGAGGAGAAAAGGTTTAGGAAATAGGAGAGCCATAACGCATAAAAAGATGATAATCGGGCATTTTCTGAAGAATGTGCCCACTCCTGATATATCGAGAATTACTGGTCATACTGAGGAAGCATGTGACCGAGATATAAAAGCTTACAAAAGCATAAGAACCCTTTACGGTAGCATGAATCAGAATGAAATTGCCAGAACTCTGAATATGAGTGAATCAGTAGTTAAGGAATAGAATGCATTGAAATTTATTCCGGTGTCAGCTACTTGAGCTTTTCTTCACCGGTTTCTGTGTTTCCTGAACCTGCTCATAAATAGAATAACAGCAATAGCCATCACCGCCCCCACAGCAGGCACTTCTATTTTTGTTTTGTCTTTAACCGGCGTTATAACTGGCGTCGTGACCATCGCGGTTTCGGTTTCAGGCACAGGCGTCAACGCGGGCTTAACAGGCGTCAGGTTGGATGGAACAGCATAGGAATTCAGCACCACTGATGTCTTGGCAACCATCTTGGAATAGGTGTACTGGGAAATCTGGTCATATGCGCCAGACATGGTCTCCCCGAACTCATAGGCACTTACAGCAAGTGTTGGCTCAACTCCTGCCAGACGGGCTTCGTTTATTGCGACTTTTGCTGCATTTGCACTGTCTTCTACCTTTCGTGTGGCATCTTCCTGTCCCAGCAATCCGATAGTAGTACTGGATTTTACAGTTGCCTGTAGCGAATCAAAAATAGCGCCTGCATAGTACCCGCGTTCCATTTCTGTTCTGGCATGTTTTATATCCTCATCAGCACCTGATAAGAGCGCGGGATGACCTTCAACTTCAATAAGAATTGTCTGGATATATGTATTCAGGGACTGTGCCTGGCTCAGGTACCAGCCTGCACGGTCTTTAAGTATTTCCTCGGGCACGGTTTTTCCAGCAGGTATTGCAAGTGTCAACCACCACTGTGCAGTACGCGCCCGTTCATTAGCAAAAGCAAGGGAAGAAATCTTATCATCAACTATTCTTATTTCCAGAGCCTCATCAAGTTTTGACCTTGCGGCTGTTATACGCGACTCGGCTGCACCCACAGCTTCAACATCGAAGACGCCATACAACTTGAAATCTTCAAGGTCACCCTCTGAATGTTGAATCTGGTTTTTAACCCTGTCTGCCAGCATGTTAAGGTATTCCTCCTTATTTTCTGCCATATTGTAACCTTCACTCCACTGGATATAGCGCATAACATACATTGAGTTAAAATAAAAGGATGTTGCAGCATAGTATTTTTCCTCCTCATACATTTTATCAGCCATGCTAATTGTATTTTCTGCCTGCCCAAGGAACTCATTTTTCTGTGCAATTGATTCGGTATTATCATACATTTCCTTAGCCTCTTCCTGAAGACTTGTGGCAAGGGGTTTTAATAGGCTGATATACTGGGTTGTCAGGACAACACCTTCATAGACCGGCTTTTTAATCTCGTGCCCGGTAAAAGCATAAACAGCGTCATAGATTGTACTGACTTCACGTATCGTTACGTTAAGTTCGTTTCCGCGCTTTACAAGGTCAACTGTTTCTTCGACAGTTTCAGGGAGTATAAACGGCTGTCTTGACCTGGTAATGCTTTTCTGAACCGTAACTTCGCTCTGTCCCTCCGGGATAAGGAAAAGAGTGGCATTGCTGGCAGCTACTGCTTCCAGTTTGAACGGGATGCCGCCAACGGGTCCGATTGACTCATCAGGGTTAATCATGCCTGTCATGACGATTCCCGGTTTTAGTGTCCAGTTGTTTACAGCAGCAATGGTTGCGACAGTCAGTGCCCCGCCTGCTGAAGGTCCACCGATAATTGGGGTGGGAATATCAATGATATAGTAGAAATTGTATTTCCTCTGGTCAATTCCCAGAACGTCTGAGGTTACCATTGCGGCAAGCCTGGCAGAACCCTGTAGGTCAACCTGCGTGTACGGGCTCGTATCAACAAAAACGTGCCCTGTCCCGTTTGTCACAATTACTTCAGCACTCAGTAGAACGCCTTTTTCCCCGTCTTCGCCGCTTCGATAGGCAACTACCGGAATGGTTACACCTTCTTCCAGGGCGCCGGCAATGCCGGGTATTAACAGGAATAACAGAAATACCAGTATAGTAAAGAAGAGTTTATATTTCATTTGCATTTTTCCTTATACATAATCATATATTGTATAAAATACTTAAAACCAGTGTTGATTATGTACTTACCAGACCCCTATAATATATATTATAAAGGTATTTACGCTGTAGCTGACAGGAAAAACGAGCGCGTTGAGATAATGGAACATTCAAACTGTTACGGAGGCTCGGCATGGGCGCTTTACCATTACTCCAGAAGCCCAATTGTAACAAAAGCCCGGGCAGTAGGTGATATTATGCGTTACCTCACAAAAACCGGGAAAATGCCTCTTGACCTTCGCTCATCTGTTGCGGCAGCAGGGATTGAATCGGTAATTGTTAACGGCAATGAAATCGAGATTACGTATAGCGGTCTTGGAGGCGGCGGCGTGGGCGCAACCACATGCAGGGCAGGTGCTAGCGGTATAATAAGTTGCAGCCTTTCAGAATCAGGCGGAGGCAAACGTGCAACAGGAACCGTTGTTGTTCCACGAAGGGAGCGAGTTCTTGTGGGTATTGATAACACGGATTCAAAAGAGGTGGGTGCGACATGGACACTTGCCCACAATATTGCTGATGCCGTGGACACCCTGGAACACAGGTATATTTCCCATACCCTTGTCCAGCTTTTTCCAGTCCCTGACAAAACCCAGAACTGTGTTGCAACGGTGCTTGAGTTTGCCTGTGTTGATGGTTCAAAGGATGAGATGCTTGGAAGCATAAAAGATGGACTTCTGGAATACAGTGTATCTGATGAAACAGGGATGGTTGCACTGTCTGATTTTGATGCAGCATCCCTTATGGAATACAGCAGGATTTGCCGAAACCGGATGATTACAATGGAGCTAACGCGTGAAACAGCGGAAAAATGCGGTGTGGATATAATCATAGATGGGAAGGGCATTATTGGTGCCCTTGCGGCGCTTCCCTGGTTTTCGCGGAATTCCGAATCGGTGGTTTTATGAATGGCATTGATGCCATAGTTTTTGCACTTATTGACAGTAATGTTAAATCGGTTACAGGAGTTCCGGGTTTCCCGATAACGAAATTGATGGAAAAGGTCAGGGAGAAAATAGGCTCTGAGTGGTCGGTTAATGAAAAGGTTGCGCTTGAGATTGCGCTTGGCTCATCCGTATGCGGGGAGAGAAGCGCTGTGATTACAAAACATGTTGGCATGAATGTACTGGCAGACCCGCTTGTATCCTCAACAACCCATACCATCGGCGCTGGCGTTGTGGTAATCGCAGGAGACGACCCGGGTATTGAAAAATCACAGAACGAGCAGGATTCGAGGTTTTACGGTCTGCTGGCAGAGGTTCCTGTTTTTGACCCGGTAAATCCCGGAACTGCTTACCAGTGTATCATAGAGGCTTTTGTGCTTTCTGAAAAAACCTCAGCGCCTGTAATTATAAGGCTCACGGACAGGCTTCTTCAAACAGCGGGAGATTTTTCCAGGGGGAGTACATCCAGCCCCATGGCTGGATTCGATAAGAAAATGTGGCATATCACAATGAAAGGAAAACACCAGCTTTTTCATAAAACCTCTTATCCGTTAATGTGTGAGTATTCCGGGGGTTCGCTATTGAATACCATTAAAAAAAGAGGAAGGATTGGAATCATATCGTCTGGTTTCCCGTCATATATTGTTGATTCTGTTGTTCCTGATGATGTATCGCATCTCTCGCTGGTAGCGGTAAACCCCCTGCCCATGGAACTTGTTACAAGTTTCATTGATGAACATGAGCGAGTCCTTGTTGTGGAAGAGACTGAACCTGTTATTGAAAAGCAGGTTACGGGGGTGTTCGGGAAACTCACGGGTCATATGCCTTATGGAAAGGTGGAGGAAGGCGATATAAGGAAGGCGCTTGATAATATTGGTAAAAATGTGATTTCCAATGAAATAATACCCCAGACAATTGAACAGCGCGGCGCGCGCCCCATATGTGATAACTGTCCGTACCTGCCCCTGTATGATGCGGTTAAGGAAACAGGTGTTCCTGTTGCTGGCGATGTGGGATGTGTTATACTGGCATCGGCTCCGCCCCTGTCCCTTATTGATGCTGCGTTTTCACTTGGGGGGGCAATCAGCACAGCGTCCGGGTTTTACAGGAAGGGAATTGCATTAATCGGGGATTTTGCACTTGCACATTCAGGGATTAACGGGCTGGTTAACGCAGTCCACAACAGGCACGATGTGGTTGTCGTGGTACTGCAAAACGAGGTATCTGCAATGACAGGGGGGCAGCCTGTACCCGATTTAACAGGGCTTGTGAGTTCTTATATCGGGGATACGCAGATTTTAGACCTGGAGAAGCCTGTGCCAGACCTGAAAAAACTGCTTGCGGAGAAACTTAAAAAGAAGGGGATGTCCGTGATTCTGGCACGTGGAAAGTGTCCGGTGTATTGAATTGCTTTTTCGTTTCAACAATCCTATGCTGAGTTGTTCATTACAATGCACTGGCACAACTGTTCTCTGCCATCTGGAATATCTATAGTCAGACTGATCTCTTTGTGTTCAGAATCTTTTTTCTTATTACCAGGACCTTCTGAATCCATTATCGCTATGTACTTACACTGACCTACTTTTCCTGGCGTATCGCCATCTTTTAAGAAAATATCTTTTCCCATCTCGACTATAGCTTTTGCTGCTATAGGTGGAAGATTGAAACCTTCCAGAAGTCGGTAATAAAAGAGTTCTTCTCTTCCGATGCTTCCATCCGTTACGTACCTATCTTGCATTTTTACCCACTCATTCCAAGCAAATAATGCTTTATGTGAAGAGGGTCAAATGAACCAATCGTATTTTCCCAGTTTACTTTTATCCCCATACTTTAGTGGTGAAGGTATTGTAACTATAATAATATATAAATTTGCATGATCTAATTATATGAATATAACCAAGTTGTAAGTAAGTTATAGGTAAGTTGTAATTAGTTCTATAAAGCGAGAATAGAAAAATATATTTATACTATTAACATAGTCTAAAAATAAGGTTGAGGTTCAATGGTCGGTATCTACTCACAAGAAAAATTTGCAGATGAGATTTTAAATTACATTATTTCAAGAGTTACAGGCACTCACTCGGAAGATGAGGTTATTGATGAAAAACCAGGTAAATCTTTTTTGATTGGAACCCTTGCTGCGAGAAAAGAACGGGTAGAAGAGGATGTTAAATTAGATGATGAGGGTAAAGCAGCATCAATCCGTGCACCCCGGCTAAAAGTATCAATTCTTACAGCAAGGCATGAAATTGAATCTAATCCAGATGTAATAATCAAAGCAACTGGCAATGTTTACTATCAGATCAAAAATTATAGTGAGTCAGAATCACAAAAAGAGAAATACCATCAGTGGAAGCGTCTGGGTTTCAGTCATATATACAAGTTAAAATTAAATAGTCTTGACAATCAAGAATTTGATGTGGATTTCTCTCAAGTACAGGAAATAGCAAATAAAGACCCTTTAATTTTTAAACCTATTCCGGATAATCTATGGAAGGCTAAAATTTATGTGAACATTACAGATTTCAATGAAAAAGATTTGCTAATTTCATTTAATTATGAAAACGAAAGTCTGGAGCAAAACCAACATAATAATGAATCCGATGAACAGGATTTATCAAAACAAAAAGATAAAAAATTTGATGGATTTGAAAGAACTCTCTTCAATTGCAAACTTGAAATCGATTTGGGTGGGCTACATATTAAAGAATTCTGTGATGAGTATTTATACGAAAATTATAAGCAGAGATATTATTATGATTTCCGTACAGTTAATTGCCAGGCGGAGTGGATTGAACCTCAGAGGAAATTCGTCACGGAACATTTTGGCAGATTTAAACAAAATAATATTCTTCCGAAAGAGAAGATTTCTAACTTAAATCTGACGTTTTCTAATTTGACATTACCAGACAGTGCAATTTTTTCACTCGATGGTTTTGTTAATGAAATGAAAGAATATCTTGAATTATACAATAATAATATTCCTGCAAATATCAAAGAAGATGGATTTCAACCGAGAGTCGAAGATAGGGAAATTACATGGAAAGAACGGAGAGAACTTATACAACATTTTGCAGATTTAATACATCATGTTGAAAACGGGCTTTATCTTATAAAAACAAATGAAAATGTTAAAGAAGCGTTCCTCAAAACAAATGAATCTTTTGCAAATTATTATCTGAGTCAGGGTATCAAAAATGCTGGATGGAGACTTTTCCAGATCGCTTTTTTCCTGTCCAGCATTGAATCAGTGGTGGAAAAGAAAGATCTGGATGTTGTGAATGTTCTCCACGTTGATACCGGTGGCGGTAAATCAGAAGCTTATTTTGCCCTTGTAATATTCACATCATTTTATGAACGAATGACAGGTAAAAAAGGAGGTGTAAGCGCAATAGTTAAATTTCCATTGCGAATGTTATCCATTCAACAGCTTGAGAGAGTTTCAGGTATCATAATTCATGCCGAAGCAGTAAGAAAAAAATATAGTGATATGTTTTTAGGTTCACCTTTTTCTCTGGGGTATTATGTTGGAAGTGATGATGATTTTCCGGATATATACATTAAAGTTAAAAAAACCCTATACGATGAAAATAATCTTTTAAAATCTCCCGCCCAAGGATCGAAAATAATCTCAAAGTGTCCACTATGCCCTCCAGATTTTAAAGGTAATATATACCTGATTGATGACGAAAAGGGTAAACGGATAATTCATAAATGTGATAAATGTGGGGGCGAATATTACATTTATCAGAGTGATAGGGAAGTTTTTAGATGGAGACCGACTGTAGTTGTTTCTACGGTTGATAAGTGGGCAGGATTATCTCAACAGCGCAGGGCAAGAAGCTTACTTGGAGGAAATGGAAGTATGTGCCCGGAAGGACATGGTTTCATTCCATCCGGTGATAAATGTGAGGATAAAACAGAGGAAGATTTCAAATGTGAAAATATTGGTGAGGATGAGAAAAATTATGGTGGACCAGTACTTTCCATTCAAGATGAAATGCACCTGCTAAGGGAGGGTTTTGGAACAATTTCTGCTCATTTCGAAGGTTTAATTGAAACTATCGTGGAGGATACTTCAAACCACAAATTAAAACATATCGCCATGAGCGCAACTTTGAATGGAACAGAAAAGCAAATCTATGAACTATATAATAAAAAGTATTTTGTAATTCCTGGAAGATGTCCAGAAGGCGCAGGTAGTCCAAATGATTTTTTCTTTGAAAAAAAAGAGGGAACTAAGAGAGTAATTTGTGGTTTGAAACCTAACTTAAGGGATAACCATTATGCTTCTCTCAGAACATTGCTTCATTTTGCAGAATTCATTATTAAAGCTCAAAAGGAATTAAACTCCGATTCTGACAATTTTTGCAAAAAGTACAATTTAACAGATTCTTCTGAGGCACAAGAACTTATAAAACAGTATCTTATACCATTGACATATCACGTAAAAAAACAAGATGCATACGATATGGGGCGCTTGAAGGAAACCGTGGTCGGCGACAGGTTAAAGACTCATTTCAATGGGTCGGATGTTAAAGGCGAGGTTCTAACAGGAGATAGCAATCTTGACGATCTTAAAAAAGCTATCGATAACGTCAGTGAATTCATCAAAAATTATGATCCAATAAATGTAGATAATACTGGTTTAATATTTGAACCTATTTATGCAACATCAGTGGTATCGCATGGGGTGGATCTGAACGAACTAAATTTCATGATTTTCCAGGGTTTGCCTTATTCTACTTCTGAATATATCCAGGCTCTTTCCAGGGTTGGAAGGAAAAATCTTGGTATAGTACTTCTCTGGTTTTACCCAAACCGTGTACGTGATGACAGTTTCTACCGCAATTTTGACAGATATCATAATTCCCTTGATCATGAAGTGCGACCAATACCAATAAATCGGTCATCACGCCTTGGATTACAACAAACTATAAACTCAATGTTCTGCGCCGGGATTATAAATTATCTATCAAATAAAAAAGGAAAGCCCTGTTACCTTAAAAGCCATGTTGATGAATTAACACAGAAAGATAAAGATGAATTGGTTGAATTTATTCAAAAAACATATGGCAAAAGTGGGCTCGATTTAGATATAAATCTTGAAATTCAGGACAGAATTAACTTAATTACTCAGGGAAATGATGGACAAAAGGAATTCTTTCCAAAGATTCTAACAAAATCTGGCAAATCTTTTTACCGTAATCTAACAGGTATGCGCGGAATACAAAAACAACTGGTACTTGAAGTAAAACCAGAAGATGAAAGAAAACTCAAGCAAAAGGAGAACTAATTATGGATGATGAATTCACTCATAAAATTACTGAGAACAGTTGTTTTTTTCAAGGGCATATTAAGCAATTTTTTTCAAGAAAATTTAATAGATATTTGAGTTTTAGAATACAATCAAATTATTCTGATATTAATAAAAATAGTGACTTTAATATTGAAAAATATAGACCAATTTTTAGTAAACACATTAACCCAAAGATTGCGTTAAGAAAAAATGATGGCGGAGATTTTCATGAAATAAACCCATATGATCTAAAGATTGAAGCTATCAAGCTGATAGACGATGCTAAAGATGAGGGGGTATGTGGAAGGTTTGAAATTTATCCACCTACTGCCTTGTGCAAGAAGGATAATTGTTATCAATATTTCATACTGGGTGAAAAACGAAGATGTGGTCATAAAGACACTGACCCTTGGGAACAGTTTACATTTCTTACCTTTTGTGATGAATGTGGTAGAATTCTTCCGTTGCATTACATGACAAATATATTCCATGACTGCAAAAAATGCGGCGAGAAGGAGGCTTTATCGATATTAAGATGGACAAGAGGAAAAGATGATATAGGCTCTTATAAAATAAAATGCAGAAAGTGTGGAACTGAAACTGGATTATATTTTTATGACTGTGATCATACTATACATAAAACAGGGCAGTGTCTATCAAAGCGTCCAAAAAAGAGGTTTAGAGGCATTCCTGCAAGAGCAAATGCAATAATTCATCCTTTTGTAATTACCATACCCGATATCCCACAGGAGGATGAAATAGATAAATCTGGAAGAAAAACAACTCAAGGAAAAGTGTTATCAGAAGCTTTTAATAACTTTTTCGGATTCGAATTTGAAGAGGCTAAAATACATCTGCCTGAGTTTAAAAATGCATTGTTAGAAGAAGAGAATTTCTGGAAACTAAATAAAATAAACGATATTGTTGAAGATGTTTATTCTGATCTCAATATGAATATACCAGAAAGGTCGCAGATTAAGCGAAACCAATTTTTAAAAATATTAAAAAGAGTTCTTAAAAATGCGAATATTTCAATACAGGATAACGCCGATAGTAGCAGAATACATGAGAAGTATGGAATAGATTTTATTAAAAAATCATTAAATTCAGTAAAAGAAATAGATTTCGGTGAAAATGACTTGGAAGGACTGAATTTACTATGCTCAACTGATATCGGAAAACGTGATAAACCAAAAACTTTTTTTTCAGAATATGAAAATTGGTGCGATGAATTTGGACTAAGGAATGTCATGCATTATCCTGATATAAATATGGTTCAGGCGCTCTTAGGGGTAATTGAAGGTTCCACGAGAAGAGATCCAGTATTGTTCAAACCGATAGAAACTGGAAAATTTAATCAACAAAAACCAACTGTCTATGTGAAAAATTTTTTCACAGAAGGCATTCTTTTCCAACTCGATTGTATCAAAATTCTCACCTGGTTGCAGGAGAACCGGAACACTGTAAAACCAGCCCTCGATGTCTTACCACCCGAAGGAACAAAAGCCAGCTCACATTACAGATATGTTGTTTCAAAGGATGAAAATTGTAGAAAAGCTGTGAATACATTGCTGCATACATATTCTCATATGCTCATGCAACAATCGACAATAGATACAGGTCTTGACATCCAAAGTATTTCTGAAAAGATTTTCCCGAACATCGGCTCTATTTTTATTTATTCCACAAATAGCATTAATATAGGTGGTCTCGAATATACCTATGACTATCATCTGGAAGATTGGTTTAGCAGGATGAAGGAACTTGCAACTGATTGTCCACAAGACCCTGCCTGTATGATTGATGAGGGCGGCGCTTGCAATGCTTGTAGTTATGTTCCAGAATTTGTTTGCTTCAATTTCAATCAGGATATCGATAGATCTACTCTTGTTGGTGGTTCAGATAGATTCGTGAAAGGGTATCTTGCATGAAGATTAATCCAAATATTGAAAGCGCAGTTCAAAAATATATACAGGAATATATGGTGGTCAATGCAACTTGCAGTATCAAAGAGCTTATTCGAAATTATCAAACAACTGTCCCTACCACTGAAGCAGAATTACGAAATGCAATAAGCAACGCATTGAGAACCGGAAATCTTCAAATCATTGAGAAAAAACCGTCTTGGGATGAATCTAAGGTTCGCATATTAAGACCATTTTTGATTAATAATTCGGATGATAAAATTTCCATCGTTATTTCAAGACCCAGACTTAAGGAGCTGAGCCTTGGGGGAATCGAGAATAGAAATAAGCAGATTGATAGTATTGATTGTTTTCGTGAAATAATCACTTCTGCAAATAAAATTCTTCGAATTTGTTCGCCATTTATTCAAAAAAATGTCCTAAGTGATGATGCTTTTCCAGATTTTAAACAGCTTATAATCGATGCCTTGGAAAGAAATGTTGAGATAAGGTTACTTTCACGAGAATTGTTTCAAACCCGCGGTGATGAAGTCAGATGGATAATTGATATTGCAGAATATGTAGATAAAAATGAAAAATTAAAAATAGTTGATTATCATTTATTATCTGAACAAGGCGGTATTTTTTCAAGTACTCATGCAAAACTTCTAATTGCTGATTACGATTTAGCATACGTAGGGAGTGCTGAGTTACGCAGAAATAGTCTTGTTGCAAATTTTGAAGTTGGTTGTATGCTTAGAGGGGATATTGTAGTTGGAATTTGCGAAGTATTTGATTCTATGTTTGTTCAGGGGAGAGTATGGCAATAAAGTTAGACTCATTAGAGTACATTGATGAAAACAATAAACAGGTTCCTGTTATTCAAAAAGATAATGAACAGTTATCTCAGTTATCTCCTTTGTCCCTCAGTATCCTTGATTCTATAATAAATAAAAAAGTAACTATAATATTTTCACAAGGCCCACTAAATTTAACACCTATTATTTCTTGTCTGTTTGCCTATCTAAAAAATCAGGATGTACTTATCGGAATGCCAAAGGCATTGTTTAAAGATTTTTATGGTACTAAAATAAGTAAAGGCAATTATACTAAAATATATTTTTCTTTATTATATCGACGTAATTTTCCTTCTTCCTCAAGATACTTTTATTATGATATGCTTTGGTGTAATGGGAAAATTGATGACGAACTAAATGAACTTGTTGAACTGGATATTGAAACTTACCCGACACACGGCGCTTTATCACAAAAACGAAAATATGAAGAAACAATTGTAGAGAGACTGAATAACGGCAGTTTTCAAAATATTCCTAAAATCGTCTCAATACCGATAGAAGGTATAACCCCTTCTGGATTAATTGACGAAAAAGAGATCAAATTTGAAAAACTTGGTTATAAGTTAGAAAAATTTGACCCGAAACTGATAATTTATGAATCGATAAATGAACGGCGCTATAGTTTGAATAACATCACGGAATTAATAAAATCTGTTAAAACGTCTGAGAGAAAAATACTACTACATTTTTCGTGGCCTTATTTAAAAGGGCTATCTGCGTTTCTAACAACGTTAAAAGACGAAGATGATATCAATGTTTTTCACATTGGAAAAAGACTTTGTATAGAAAATCGCAAAAAAATTAAAAAACCATCTCCAAATATAATCCATCTTTCTTTGGAGGGAGAACTTTGGGACAAGGTCTATTATCCAATTGAAAATTCTTTGGATTTTAAAATAAGATTACCAGCATCAAACATAAAAATAGAAAGTCTCTCAGTTGATGATATTAAAAACTGGGATTGGTATTTTGATACAATAATTGAAGATATTTGGAAGATTCTGAGATCTGAACCAATTGGTGGGTTTGAAGGTAATATTCTCAAATTTCCACCTGTCATAAACACATTTCTATGCCCTTCAGAAATTAAAAGGAGTGTATTTTTAGAAAATAAATGGTCATCTCTCCCTATAAACGAATCAATTTCTATAAATAAAGGAGAAAGCAGTACTGCAATTAGAGCATTTAATGGTTTATGTTTTGATATAGAAAGATTTCGAGACCTATCATACGAACTAAGAGGGATTTATACCAATTCTACTGTCACTAAAAAAACTCTTTTGCAAACTTATTTTATTGAAAAAATAATAGATATATTTGAGCAAACCCACGAAAGCAATAATAATTCTAACAAAACAGCTCAAACATCCATTATTGTTGCAAATCTATATCCTCAGCTTATAAAAACAAAAACTTCATTCTCAGATTCTTTAAGTTATTTATTTACTTCATTTAAAAATATTAAAAATTCAGTTCAAATACGTCGCACAAATAATACCATTTTTGTAGAATCTAAATCCAAAAATGGTGAAATAATTAAGGAAATCGTTTTTGAGAACGGCGCCATTCAAAAAGCAGGTATTAAAAATATTAAACAATTTTTTTCAAACAATATTCCTGAAATGAATGTAATATTTTCTCAAAAAGAAGAGCATTTAGAAATAACTGAACACATAAATCTACAAGTAGAATATTTAGAGTTAACTCAATTTAAAACTATCAAAAAGCAATCTCTCAAAGATTTTGTTATTTACAAAGCTATTGTAAAAGACGATGGTTCATGCCATGAGAAAAAACTCACAAACATTTCATTTGAAAGAAAATACAGTAATTTAATTTTAAATGTTAAAGTAGAGCAAAGAACTGATAATCATCCTAAAAATGTTGTTGAAAAAGAGATACAAATTAAATATACAGAGCTTGCAAAAATGCAAACTCTACCATACGAAATCATTAAATCAAGCGAGTTAGTAATACCAGGCCCAATTCCATTTCATACAATATCTGATGATGATATATTAATCTCTCATGGGTATGATGCTTTGTTACTGCCTTTTAAAGAGATTATATTTTTTGCCTATCCTGGAAGAAATTTTAAAGAATTATTGAAACAAATACAATTATATAAAGATATTGTTTCTGAAGGTGAAACAAAAATTTCCCAAAGAGACCTGCTATTCTCAATTGAGCATACAAATAAAAGCTGCCGTTTTGAGTTGCCGCCTAAACCAGATGTTAAAAATATAATAGAAGATGAATCCGATACACCAATAGATTCTGCAATAAGGCAAGAACAGTTGGATGAATCAAATGTTGATGAAACTGAAGTTGAAGAGATGAAAACGCTCAAAGAGATATGGGCTCAAGCACAACAAAAAGAACAGAATGAGCCGCAAAAACGATCAATTATTCACAATCCTTCAAAAGAATACATAAACTTAGATGTTATATTTGAGGATGGAACAACAGACACTATTTCTTTCCAAAAAGGTATATTGATAAGGAAAAAATACGGGGATGATTACAATCTTTCGTCCATTGATGAGCTTTCTGAAAATGACCAAATAATTTATATTCAAACGGATGAACGTGATAGTATAGAAAATTATTTATTAAAAACTATATTAAGTGAAGATGAAATGTCATTGGAGGATATTACAAAACCATTGACAGCCTTGAAAACATTTTACGAAACGATTCACTCTTTAAATTTCAAACAAAGTTATGATGAAACTAAAATGAAGAAATTTGATTGGCTTTCACCAGAACAAAAAGAGAATCTTTTCGAAATATTTAGTATATTATTTAATAAAGATCAATCAAATTTACAAAATACTTTAGCTCTATTAATCGATAGTAGTATATGGAAAGGGTTGATAAAACCAGAGACATTAATGCAAATTTTTGAAAAAGGTACTAAAAATATTACATATTCTAAATTATTTAACTTAGCTAAATGTATGGGTTTAAATTATAAAGAAAGTTCGTTCCAACAGTTATGTTCAACTGCTATAAATGAAGATACTCATTATTCATTCCATGATGACAAAAACGTAATGGCTATAGGGCGACTTCTTGGGTATATGGGAATTATAGAAAATTATCAAATGATTAATGAAAAAGGAATCAGAATCGGTACATTTCTCCGACAAGTCGGTCGCTCGATAAATAGGGTAGCTAACGGAAATGGGGATAATTTTAATGAAATGGACATAGCCATTGAGGAAAAAATGAAAAAATGTACAATTGTTAAAATAGAAGTATGAATATTATTTTATATTTATAAATATATTGAGGTAAAATTTGAATCAAAATATCCTTTTAGTACAACCAAAATTTCCAACCCCTTCAAAGAGTCTCAACCATAAAGACTTCCTTCCAATTCCATTATTGAAAATTGCATCATACCATAAAACTTTAAATGACGCCCCACATCTTGTTCATGGAAAAGTAAACATTGATTTTGAGCCTGATTTAATATATATTACATCGCTCTTCACTTATTGGCAAAAAGAATTTTGGGAAACTGCTGAATATTATAGAACTCTTTTCCCGAACACCCCAATTAATGTTGGCGGTATTTATGTATCCCTATTTTTTGAGAATTCTGAATTTCAAAAAAAATGCGCTGAACTTAAGGTGACAGCGAATAAGGGAACAGTTGAAAAATTCGAAAAATCACCACCTGATTATAGTCTTGTTGATGTCGATTACCAGATAATTCATGCTTCACGTGGCTGCAAACGCCATTGTACATTTTGCGGAGTATGGAAGATAGAACAAGAATTTGTTCCAAAGGAAAGTATCAAAAATGAAATTGTAAAGAACAAACTTGTATTTTATGATAATAATTTACTGGCAAACCCATATATTGAAAGAATTTTAAAGGAACTTTCCGAGCTTAAAATCAAAGGAAAGTCTGTTTATTCCGAAAGCCAGAGCGGGTTTGATGGAAGATTACTTACTTTGAAACTCGCCAAATTGCTTAAAAAAGCACGATTTATTAATCCAAGAATCGCATGGGATAATTCCTTTGAAGAGTGGAATAAAATTGAAAAGCAAATCAACATTTTACTCAAAGCAGGTTATAAATCTAAAGATATTTCAATATTCATGATATATAATTGGGACTATACTTTTGATGAAATGGAATTGAAAAGAAAAAAGTGTTTTGAGTGGGGAGTACAAATTGCCGATTGCAGGAATAGACCATTAACTCAAGAATTTGATGATTATAATGGTCGGGTCGAACAAACAAATAAAGACTATTATATTCATAAAAATCAAGGATGGACAGATCTAAAAGTAAAAAAATTTAGAAAAAATGTTCGGCGCCAGAATATTTGTGTAAGAAATGGTTACAAGTTTCACTCATCAAAATTAGAAAGAAAAGTGGTTCCCAAATCAGATTATTTTAAAATTGTTTCTATGCCAATGCATGAGATCAAGAGGTTACTACCGGATGCATGGTGGCCTTCTGAACTTTAACCTGACTGTTATATGAACAAAGTTCAACCTGACCATACGTTGAAAAGTGCCGATAGGGT
>JACUTP010000177.1 GCA_014859785.1 Candidatus Methanoperedentaceae archaeon
TGTGGGATATAACGGTTGTACATTATAAGATTCCGGTTTTTTATTACCGCATCCATGGAGGTCAAATTTGTATATTAGCATGTTTTGGATGCGAAGCACACAGTAACGAATGCCCGGTATCAAGAACAGCGGGCGAAATAACAGCAATGACGGAGGCAGAAGTATGAGCGTCAGGGATGAAATACATGCACAGATTGCCGGAAAACTTCTAAAAGCAAGCGATTTTCCTTTTAAAAGCGCCAAAGATGTTGCGGATGTAATAGTTGAAAGAGCAGGGCTTTAAGCCTTGTTTAATTTTTATTTCATGTTCCTGATAAGAAGATACCTCTTCATTTAAGATTTGAAAATCCCCTTGCCAGATTTCCCAAAATGCCCGTATCCCCGGGCTTTTAATTCTTCCAACCCTCCGTTTTTTTCGATAAAGATACCGTTGTCGATTACCTCCCCTATAACAGTCATATCGCATTTATTTTTAACCAGTTCGAGTTTATCAGGCGCAATAGTAAACAGGAGTTCAAAATCCCCGCCAGAATATAACGCCATATCCAGCAAATCATCATCCTCAAACAGTTTTTTTAAATCATGGTGCACCGGCAGTTTGTTTTCGTATATCTTAAACCCCACATCACTTGCCCTGCCAAGGTCATGAAGCGAGAGTGCAAGCCCATCGCTGGTATCCATCATTGACGTAACAGCACCGGTTGCTCCAAGCTCCATGCCTTCATATATTCTTGGAAAAGGCTCAAAAAGCGCTTTCGTTATGACATCGCTGGCATCCCTGTTTGTTTCAAGTGCATGCAGGGCACCTCCTGCTGAACCAGTGTATCCTGTCAGGCAGGCAATATCGCCCACATTTGCCCCGCTTCTTGTAATAAGCGCACCTTTCCTGACAACCCCGAGAGCGGTTCCTGTTATTGTCAGTTCATCATGTGAATCCGTATCCCCTCCGATAATTTCTGTTCCGAAACGTATTGCACAATCATCCATGCCTTTTACTATTTTATCGACAAACGACAGTTCAGTATCATCCGGGATACCCATAGCCATAACCAAACCAATTGGTATTGCACCTTTTGCGGCAAGGTCACTGAGATTGACTGCCGCTGACATCCATCCGATTTGCCATCCTGTCATCTTTTCAGGAAAATCACTTTTGCGGTGAAGCATATCGGTTGTGATAACCAGGTACTCCTCTCCTCCCTGATCAAGCACTGCGCAATCATCAGCACCTGCCCCGGCAATGACATTTTTACCCTTTCCTGTGAGTGAATTCGCAATATGTGCAACCAGTTTCCGCTCATCCATTTCACTGACTTTCATTAAGACAGGTATTCACATGTTCATCCATAGAACTTTCGATACACCATATTTAATATCGATAACGAATCAGTAAACAGCAATGAACGCTGTACCCGGCGATAATGAACTGCCTGTTGGAGAACATCTGGTGGAGTTGCGCTCAAGGATGATAAAAGCCATTTTGCCCATAGTGGTTTTTGCAGTTGTGGTTTTTATGTATTCCGGGGAGCTGCTCAATTTCATATGGCGCCATGCAGTATCAGGCGGCATTACGTACACACTTGACATGAACATATATTCACCAATGGAACTGATTCTCACAAAATTCAAAATTTCCCTGATGTTTGCGCTTTTCCTGGGAATACCCCTTTTGATGTACGAGATATTCATGTTCGTGGGAAAAGGACTATATGAAAAAGAAAAAATATTTTTTATCAAGGTGGTTCCGGTATCATTTATCCTTTTTACAGCAGGGGCTGCACTTGCTTATTTAGCTGTTGTGCCCCTGATTTTTAAATATACGATATTCTATTCGGTTGATGTTGCAACACCCCAGATTTCAGTTATCAGGACGGTTTCAACAATAGTTGCGATGGTTACTGGTTTTGGTCTTATTTTCCAGCTCCCGCTTCTTCTTGTATTCGCATTAAAAATGAACATTGTGAAACTTGAATACCTGAAGAAAAAACGAATGATAATTTACGGAGCCCTTCTTGCATTCGCATTATTCGTATCCCCCGACCCATCTGTACTTTCAGAATTAATTGTTGCTCTGGTGCTGGTGGTTTTGTTTGAGTTTAGTCTTTTTATTGCAAGGTATTTTTAAAATAGTTTATTAGTACTCTAACGAACAATATTTATACCATATACCATCATACAACCAACCATGTCAAAAAATAAACCGGTGATATCACTTGAGAATTTCACGCCCACACAATTGATGGAATACGATGCATGCACACGATGCGGCGAATGCGTCAAGTACTGTCCGACCTATGACGGAAGAAATAAAGACCAGGCTATCGAACCCAGGGATAAGATTCTTCGCTGGAGGGAATACGTAACAAAGAACTATGGATGGAAAGCAAAGCTTTTCGGACCTTCACAGATACCGGATGAGGAGTTGAAGAAGTATACCGGGGATCTTTATAACTGTACACTTTGCGGTATGTGCGGTACCGTGTGCTGTGCAGGAATCGATATGGTCGAGCTCTGGGAATCAAATCGGGCGAACCTTGTAAAGCGCGGGTTTGGTCCGTACGGCAAACAGAGCCTGTTCCCGAAGCTGATAGGGGAAGGGCACAATCCATACATGAAACCGCAAAAAGACCGCCTTGCCTGGATGACGTCTGACATCAGGATAGCAGAGAAAGCGGATATTGCGTATTTCATCGGCTGCACCGCAGGATACAACCAGCAGGTGCTCTGTGTGAGCACAGCAAGGATCCTGAACAAACTCGATGTTCCATTTATGGTTCTCGGAGAGGATGAATGGTGCTGTTCTTCTGCGCTTATAAGGACAGGACAGCAGCATATCAACGATGTTCCAAAACAGGCTGCATTGCATAATATCGAGGCATTAAAAGCACGCGGTGCAAAAAGGGTGATATTTGCCTGTGCAGGATGTTTCAGGACTTCAAAGATAGACTGGCCCCGCGCCTATGGAAAGCCACTGCCATTTGAGTCAATCCACATGTCCCAGTTCCTCGCAGAACAGCTTGACGCTGGAAAGATAAAATGGGAGAAGAGTTTTGATAAAACCGTTACATATCACGACCCTTGCCACCTGGGAAGACACGTTGGTGTGTTTGAGGAGCCAAGAAATGTCTTAAAGAGCATACCTGGCTTAAAACTTGTCGAAATGGAAAGGAATCGCAGTGAACAGCGATGCTGCGGCGCAGGTGGAGGCGTGAAAGCCGGAATCTCAGACCTTGCGCTTGCTGTTGCCAGGGACCGTATGAACGACGCTAAAACCACGGGCGCAGATGTACTGGTCAGCACATGTCCGTTCTGCAGGCGCAACATGCTTGATGGAAGGGACGACCTGAAGATGGAGATGAATATTGACGACCTTGTGGTTCTTACTGCAAATATGATGGGGCTCTCCACAGATATTAAGCCGCCTGCACCTGGTGCGGCAAAAGAGAGCATCAGCGACCTCTTCAGGACACAGACCATACCGCCAAAACCGCATGAGCAGCCAGAGACTCCTGGAGCTGAAAAGAAGTAGGATATGAGGACTTTTATATTTTGTCCAGTTTTCTCTGCCCTTTCCCTGACTTTCCGAGAATCCTCTTTGAAGTCTCCCACG
>JACUTP010000178.1 GCA_014859785.1 Candidatus Methanoperedentaceae archaeon
CACGCTCAAACATGGTATTCGGGAACAGCTTTTCCATTCTGGAAGAGACTGAAGGGTACCAATTCCTTGACATCCTAAATCCCAAAAACATCTCGGCGCAGGTTAAGAATAACAGGCATGTCGGGTGGGAATACAAATCCGGCGGGGATAGCTCAGAATTCAGCTTCGACCAGCTCCTGCACATCCCCACAAACTCACTTGCAGGCTCAACATGGGGCACATCCCCGCTCCAGCCGCTGACACGCATACTTGACCTCAAGGAAAACGTGGAAGTCAACCTTAATAAACTCGTTGTCCGCTACCTTGTCCCGAGATACGTTTACCTTCTTGGCAAAAAAGGAGCAAGCGTCCCGCAGGAAATCATAACCGAATTCGCAAAAAGCCTTGCTGACCCCGCCGCTGCACAGGACCAGGTATTTGAGAACAAGCTTGAAATCCTGACACAGGGCACGCAGTACAAAGCCCTGCATGTCGGCTATATCCTGGACTATGCCGTAAAAAGCATTTACGCAGGACTTGCCTTCCCTGACACGTTCTATTTCGGGAAGGGAAGTACTGAAGCCACCGCCAAGATCCAGATGGAAATCTTCAATAAAAAACGCATTGGCGGTTTGCAGAAAACATACCATACACCAATCCTTCACATTTTAAAAGCCGCATTCGAGCATGAAGGCATTAAAGCAGATACCCTTCCTACACCAGGGTGGGGACCATTGAGTTCAGCAAGCCTTGAAGCAAAAGTTGAACACATCATTTCACTTGCCAAACTCTCGGATTCAGAAGACGGGAGAGTCCTTTCCCGGGCTGAAATCCGGAAAATCCTGAAAAACGAACTCGGATTCGACCTTTCGGATTCAGACATTCCTGGCGAGGGGAATGAAAAGCAAGGCAAGAAAACCCGCGGGATGAGATGAAAACATGAAACCAAACACCGACAAGCATGGCACTTCGGTTAAAATTAACGAAAAAATAAACCTACCAGCACGCCTTAAAATTGCTGAATCAAGTCCTGATGAAGATAAATCCGGACAGGATTACATTGACATTACAGTAAACGTCATTTCCACAAACATCACGGGAAACGGCAGGCAGTACCTTGTGGAAGACCTGCAATTAAACTCACAGCGCCTGAATGAATCCGGCGGACTTATTTTCGCAATGGGGAAACATCCAAAAGAAGACGAGGAACCCGATGCTTCTGACCATGTCGGAATAGGCATGACATGTATAAAAAACGACATACTCGTATCAAAGGCAAGGGTGTACAACACAGCAACCCACCCTGATATTGTCCAGAATATCAAGCGCAAGCTTGTGCGGGATGTCAGTATTGAAGGGTTTGTCAGGTACTACAAAAAGACGTGCAGGGAAGGAAAGTGCTGGCAGCGGGGAATCGGGCTGCATATCCTGAGAGCAACATTTGTATCATCAGGAGCTGACCCGGCTGCTAAAATCATTGACATTTTTGAATCGATTGACAAAACATATTCCAAGGAGACTACCATGGACGAAATTGAAGAAAAACCAGAAACCAAGACCGAAGGCGCTGTGGTAACATCACCGCCTGAAGAAGAACAGAAGGAAGAACAGGGTACAACTGGCAACCAGCCAAAAGAAACAATAAAGCAGGAATCTGCTGAAGCGGAAAAAGGACAGGATGCACAGGATAAACAGGGTACACAAAAGGCTACACCTGAACCTGTAGAAGATAAAACCGAAAACCGGACTGAAGTAAATACATCAGGCACCGGAGAAGGGAAGGGCGAAGGAACGGGCGCACCAAAACCTGAAACAACAACAGCGCCTGCACCAGACAAAGCTGTCATTGAATCCATCAGTTCGGATTTTAAAACCAGCGTCCTTTCTTCATTATCTTCGATTGAGCAGACTATCGCGGAATCCAAAAACCCGAAAGAGTACACCAAATCACAGATAAAATCAATGCTTGAATACCTTGCACAGAATTCAGGCATGGTAGATGAGGAAATTAAAAACACGTTTTACCTGTGTAGTTCAAAGATCAGCGACAAAGATCAGGTAAAACATACACTCACTTTTCTCAGTGAAAACCCCGGAATGATAGATGGGGATATGGAAGCAGTGATGAAAAAACTCGTGGGTGTATCGGAATCCATACGGGCACCGGAAAATACCGCAACCACGGAATCAAATGCTGTACCTACAACCGACAGACCGCCGCTGCACCAGGAGAACGAAACCGGGAAGCGGATAGTCGAATCCCCGTCTTCACCGCCCGGGAAATCAACATTCACAGACGAAGTGCGAAAACACGTGAGATAACCATAGGAGACCACTCATGAACAATACAGAAACTGTAACAATAGACACAACAGAAGACATAAAAGCAGGGCTTGGCGCATACTTTAATGCAGCAGAAGGTAAAGCCAAAATCCTCCCCGCAGCACCGACCATTGGCCAACTTGCAGCGTTCGTTGGGATATTCAACAGTAACCGCAAAAAAACCGGCTCGGATTTTGAGAATACGCCAGTTTACAGCGACCAGCTCGCAGTAATCACGAAAGGGCCCGCTTTCATTCACGTTGACGGTGCGGTAAACGCCGGGGACTTACTGGAACCGTCAGCAGCCATTGCAGGGTATTTCACTCCCAGGGCGTTTGCAGATTTATCCGCCGTGTTCAGCGATACCGAAATTGAAGCAGAGATTAAGAAACAGGCAGTCATGCCGAGGATAAAAGCCTACGGGAAAGCAGCAGCCTCTGGTGACAGGATACCCGTTGTTCTTGGCGGGGTATAAGGAGGGAATAAAACTATGACAAGCGCATCAGGAATCGGGACATACGATACAGAACTTCTGGAAGCAATAAATACCCAGAGCGAATTGATGAGGGACCCGATTAAGGGTTTTGAAAGCAGGACAGTATTAACGCAGTTCCTGCAGAAAATCGAACTTACAGATGACGACCCCGGAGTTAACCTTACAAAACTATCACAGGGCAGGGTTGTCAGCAGGATACCAAAAGGCGGAGCATACCCGCGCGTCTTCGGGGATGTTTCCAGTTTCTTCCTCCAGCCTGTGAAAATCGGCGGACGGTACGACAATTACCTTGAAGACCTGCTTGGTGTAAGTTCCAAAATACGGGCTGCAATGACAGCAGGTACCTTCGAAGGCTTGCGGGACGATATGGCACTTGCCATTGAAGAAATGATAGCCATGGCGTTAAACGCATCACCTGTTGCAAAAGATATCTATGACGGAAGTGCTGGAAATGTCGTTACATCATTTTCCATGAGCCACATGGATAGGATGATCCTCAAGATGAAGCAGAAGGTCGGAGTACGCTCACTTTCAGACTACTATCTTATCCTCCCCAGTGCCCTTGAATTCAATCTCAGGCAGGACGGGGCGTTTGACAGCGCACCCCAGCTAAAGGAAGGGCTGCTGAAAGGACAGATCCCGCAGGGACTCGGCGGTCTTGGCGGGATAATCGTCAGTGAAATGATGCCTGTAAAATACGATGCAGCAGGTAACATGCTTGACAGTACTTCAGCCCCGACAGGGAAATGGGTAATGC
>JACUTP010000011.1 GCA_014859785.1 Candidatus Methanoperedentaceae archaeon
TGTTGCAGAAAATGTATTCAAAAATCCTATGTGTTATGGATTTTTGAGGAATATCATTTCACCGATAGGTTAAAGTACTATCTCGTTGAAAAAGGAATTCCTTATTGACCGTAGGAGACCTTGAGTCGATTACTACGGGAGGAATATTAATTGGAAAACAAAAAGGTATTAGATGTTGTAAATAAGGCTCTGGAAAATTCCAAACAGCGAAATTTTTCAGAAAGTCTTGACCTTGCAATTAACCTCAAGAACCTTGATATGAAACAGCCAGAGAACAGGTTTGATGAAGAAATAATCCTGCCAAACGGTCTGGGAAAACCAATAAAAATAGCGGTTTTTGCAAAAGGTGAAACTGCCATTCTGGCAAAAAATGCCGGGGCAGATTATGTTTTTTCACAGGAAGAAATCAAGGAACTCGGGAATGATAAAGCAAGGGCGAAGGCGCTGGCTGATGAAGTTAATTTCTTTATCTCGGAGACTGCATACATGCCGGAAATCGGAAAAACCCTTGGTCAGGTACTTGGTCCAAGGGGAAAAATGCCGGCTCCCCTGATGCCGGACATGGACATTGGACAGATTATTAAGAAGACAAGGAATTCCATAAAGGTCAGGTCCAAGGACAGGATGACCTTCCATGTTTCAGTTGGACGTAAAGATATGGAACCCGCAAAACTCGCCGAGAATATCGAAGCTATATTAAACAGTATCGAAAACAGGTATGAAAGAGGTCTGTATAACGTAAGGTCAATATATGTCAAGACCACAATGGGACCCGCATTGAAGGTGATTTAACATGACAGCAGTAGTTGAACATCACTCTGAGCATATTCCCAGGTGGAAAAAAGACCAGGTTGATGGAATAAAGTCCTCGTTAACTTCGTATTCATCTGTGGGTCTTATCGGGATTCGCGGGATTCCTTCAAACCAGCTTCAGTTAATGCGCAGGAACCTGCGAGGTCTTGCGGATATCAGGATATGCAGGAATACGCTCTTGAAAAGGGCTCTTGATGAATCACCTGATGATATAAAAAAGATGATAGAGCATATAGATGACCAGACTGCTCTGTTGTTATCTAACGAGAATCCTTTCAAGCTCTATAAAATTTTACAGGAAGGTAAGACATCTGCTCCAATTAAAGGCGGTGCGGTTGCTTCCAGGGACATTGTTGTTGAAGGCGGACCTACCGCGTTTCCACCCGGACCCATTGTGGGGGAACTGCAAAGTGCGGGAATACCTGCAGCAATTGAGGGGGGGAAGGTCGTAGTACGCCAGACTAAAACCGTTGCTAAAACGGGAGATGTGGTCGATGCTAAACTTGCATCTCTTCTTACACGCCTTGAGATTTATCCGGTTGAACTGGGACTTGACCTGAGGGCTGTATATGAAAACGGCATGGTTTTCGAGTCAAAGAACCTTGTTATTGATGAAACCAAATATTTCAATGACATTACGTTTGCGTTCCAGCAAGCATTTAATTTATCAGTCAATGCGGCATACCCGACACAAGCTAACATAACAACGTTGCTTTCCAAAGCAGCATCGGAATCAAGGAATCTCGCAGTTAATGCAAAAATTATGATTCCTGAGGTTATTGATATATTGCTTTCAAAGGCAAATATCGAGATGTTAGCACTTGCGAAGGTCGTATCACAGAAGGATGCGGATGCCATTGGTGATAAATTAAAGGAAAAACTTGCAAGTTCACCCGTACCCCGGGCTGAAGAGGAAAAACCTGAAGCTGAGGGTGAAGGGGAAGTTGAGAAGAAGGAAATGAAATCAGAAGAGAAAGAAGAAACGGACGTTGCAGCAGGTCTGGGTTCGTTGTTCGGTTAAATTCATACAATAGGTGATACAAATGGAATATATATACGCGGCGTTATTATTACACAGCGCAGAGAAAGAAGTGACGGAAGAAGCAATAACTGCTATTGTGGCAGCAGCAGGTATTGAGGTTGATACAGTCAGGGCTAAGGCACTCGTTTCAGCTCTTGAAGGTGTTGATATCAAAGAGGCTATTGAAAAGGCAGCAATAACAGCAGCACCGGCAGCAGCACCGGTTGCGGCAGCAGCACCGGCGGTAAGTGAAGAAGCACCTGCTGCTGAGGATAAGGTTGCTGAGGAAGAGAAAGCTGAAGAAAGTGGAATGGAAGGACTCGGTGCTTTATTCGGCTGAGTTCTATTTTTTCCTTTTTTCTTTTTAGTTGCTTTTATTTCGGAGATACTGTTTTAGCCGTGTTAAAGGGAATTTAAGAAAGTATTCCGCAACATTGTATTTCTGGTTACTACAATTTTCTCACTATTTTTATAAGCGGTTGAAAACCAACATGTTAAAAAAGAAAAAGGCGAGGCTCTGCAACTGCAAAGCCTGTTATGTATTTTACTGTTTACTCACTCATCAAGGATTGCCTCAGCAGCGTCCCTGTATGCATTCATGACATAATGTATTCCAGAAACCTTTGAAGCTTCTTCTGTAAGTGCCATGACATCATTCCGCCCGATGGTTGAGAGATTAAACCGCCGTGCCCCTGCCATTATCTGCTGGAGGCCTGTCCTGAACTTCTGGGTGTATGTGTATATACCAACCGCACCGAGCGGGATATCCTTCAATTCGTCGCCGTACTTGTGTGCAAGTTCTTCATAGTTAACGAAGATTTCCTCAGGCTTTGTCCCGAACTCGGAAACTGTCTTTGGAAGGTCATTCTCCTGTATCCACTTGCCGATGTTCTTTCCAACAAAACCCGGAATCATCAATCCCCTGCCCATGCATACTGCTTTAACGTAGGGGGCACCCATTGCAAGAGCCTTATAGACGCCGTCCTCGCTTCCGAAACCGCCCGCCATTGCAAGGTCAGGTACTCTCATGCCTTTTGCCCTGAGCTTTTCTGCAAACTCATAAACAAGTGACTGGAGGTAGAAGGTCGGGATGCCCCATTCTTCCATCATCGGCCACGGGCTCATACCTGTTCCGCCGGGTGCTCCGTCAAATGTCAGGAGGTCAATCTTTGCTTCCGAGCAGTATTTCAATGCCATGGCTGCTTCTACCATGGAATATGCACCGGTCTTCAGCGTGATACGCTTGAAACCTAAATCACGAAGTCTGTCAACCTCGTCCATGAAGCCTTCTTTTGTAACGAATCCGAGCCTTGAATGCCTCTCGAACTCCTTGATTGCCGTATCCCTGAAAGCATCCTGTACTGCCGCATCATCGGGATCAGGAGTTACGATATAACCACGTTTTTTAAGTTCAACGGCACGCTCAAGTGTATTTACCTTGATCTCGCCGCCGATGCACTTTGCACCCTGCCCCCATTTCAGTTCAATAGTGTCAAGGTCATGTTTTGAAGAAACGTATTCAGCAACACCGAGCCTTGTATCCTCGACATTCATCTGGACAAGGATTTCACCGTATCCTTCATGGAACTTGTTATATGTTGTTATCCTGCGGTTCATCTCGGGTGAACTGCTGACCATGCCGTTGCTGTCAAGCTGGAGTTCAGGGTCAACCCCACACACGTTCTCACCGCATACAAGCGTGATTCCCGATATTGCAGCACCGATGGCAAAGTGTTCCCAGTTCTTGCGTGCAGTATCTGTTGAGCCGAGTGCGCCTGTAAAAATCGGGACTTTCATACGGACTTTCTTATCCCAGCCGTATTCTGTTTCTGTATCCACCGCGGGGAATATCGCATTATCGGGGTTTGCTTCCACGCCGTCGGGAAGACCCCATGCTCCCACTGCATAACCCTGGATGTTCAGGTGTGAATAATCCACAGGATACTCTTTATCAGCTCCCGCGGTGACTGACCCGTAAGGTCCTGGATATATTACTTCACGTCCCCTGAACGAGGCTTTGAAGATTTCACAGTTTCCACGGCATCCATCCACACATCTCGTGCATATCCCAGACATGGGTGATACACTTTTTGAGCGATTATAGGTTTGCGTCGCTTCATTCGCATTTGGTTGTCTCAGGTTCATTTTGCCTCCAAGTTGGTAGGAAACGGAATGGTGTTTCCATTATATATATGTTTCTTTTCCAATAGACAAAATTATTAATACTAATAAATGGGAAAACACCAGGTTGATTCCTACATTTAATAAAAATTTGAGAAGAGATTATGTATATATAATAGATAGTCAGTAAGTGGGTGCATAGCATGGACGGTGATAGGTTATTGCATGCAAATTACGACAAAAAATGTCCGCCTGTTCCGGAATAAATTTAGGTACATGGAAATTCCCAGGTTCAGCAATCAGGACATGGCTTTTCACAATAAACAGAGAGATTTCTGCAATTTTCAAACACTGCATGATTGTCGTAAAACCTTGTACCAACCACACCAGGAAGGAACATGAAACAGGAGGAATCATATGACAATTGATGAGTCTAAACTGGATTCAATAATAAATGAATACAAAGCTGAACTGGGTTCATTGATACCTATATTACAGGACATACAGGCAGAATATAATTACCTGCCGCAGGAAGCAATGGAATATGTTGCAAAGAAACTGGTCATCCCGGAAGTGCAGGTATTTGGGGTGGCTACCTTTTTCAAGAGTTTCAGTTTAAAACCCAGGGGAAAACAGCAGATACATGTCTGCATGGGCACTGCCTGCCATGTAAGGGGCTCGAAAAATGTCCTTGGGGAACTTGAACGCAAACTCGGTATTAAAGCAGGAGATACAACGCCTGACGGTGAGTACACACTTGAAACCGTTAACTGCGTGGGTGCTTGTGCCATCGGACCTGTAGTTGTTGAAAACGAAGAATACCACGGACAGATGACCCCGATTAAGGTCGAGGGTCTGTTGAATAACAGGTAAATCTGAAGGTGTAGAAATTGAAATTAACATCAATAAACGAACTGGAGGAACTTCGCCGGGTCATCAGTTCCAAAGACCCTGATAAGCCTTGCATAGCCGTATGCGGCGGTCCGGGATGTCTGGCAAAACAGTGCCTTAATGTCAGGGACGCTTTTATAAATGAGGTATCTGCCAGGGGACTTTCAGGGAAGGTGGACATTAAAACAACCGGATGCCACGGATACTGTGAACTTGGTCCCATAGCACTGATATATCCGCAGGGAATTTTCTACCAGAGGCTGGCAGTCGATGATGTTGCAGAGGTTATCGAAGAGACAATAGTCAATGAGAACATCTTAAATAGGCTGCTCTACACTGACGAGAAGACGCGCAAACCAATAAAAAATGGAAACGATATACCCTTTTACAATAAACAGATGCAGCTTATCCTGGGCAATAACAGCAGGATAGACCCTCACAGTCCGGAGGATTATCTTGCAGTGGGCGGATACACTGCCCTTGCAAAAGTGCTCGGCAGCATGAAACCTGAGAATGTAATAGGGGAAGTCAAGAAATCAGGTTTAAGGGGAAGGGGGGGAGGCGGTTTCCCGACAGGACGTAAGTGGGAATCCACCCGCAACACACAGGATGATATTAAGTATGTCATCTGCAATGCGGATGAAGGTGACCCTGGAGCTTTCATGGACCGCAGTATCCTGGAAGGCAATCCACACAGCGTACTGGAAGGTATGATCATCTGTGCCTATGCCATTGGTTCAAATGAAGGCTATGTATATGTGAGAAACGAATATCCTCTTGCTGTTTCAAATATAAAAACTGCTATCAAGCAAGCAAGGGAACTCGGTCTTCTTGGTGAAGATATTCTGGGCTCAGGTTTCACTTTTGATGTGAAGGTTAACAGGGGTGGCGGTGCGTTCATATGCGGGGAATCAACAGCACTTATGGCATCACTTGAAGGAAAACCAGGTGAGCCCAGGGCAAAATATATCCACACATCGGATAAGGGGTTGTGGGATAAACCTTCCAACCTGAATAACGTGGAAACTTTTGCAAACATTCCCCTAATAATCAACAAAGGTGCTGAGTGGTACGCAGGTATAGGAACTGAATCCAGCAAAGGAACAAAGGTATTCAGTCTTGTCGGGAAAATCAACAATACAGGTCTGGTGGAAGTACCAATGGGAATGAGGCTTCGGGAAATTATCTATGATATCGGCGGCGGTATTCCTGGCGGCAAGGCATTCAAGGCAGTCCAGACAGGCGGTCCGAGCGGCGGCTGCATACCTGAAAGTCTGATTGACCTGCCTGTTGATTATGACAGGCTGATGGAAGCCGGTTCCATGATGGGGTCAGGTGGAATGATTGTCATGGACGAGGATACCTGTATGGTGGACGTGGCAAATTATTTCACACATTTCCTCCAGGAAGAATCATGCGGTAAATGCGTGCCGTGCAGGGAAGGACTGTTCCAGATGGGCGGGATACTCACCCGTATTACCGAAGGAAGGGGCAGGATGGAAGACCTGGCACTTATTAAAGACCTTGCAGGAATGCTGGGTGATGCATCCCTCTGCGGTCTGGGTAAAACCGCGGCAAATCCTGTCCTATCAACCCTTAAATATTTTGAGGATGAATACCTGGCACATATCAGTGACGGGAAATGCCCGGCAGGAGTGTGCAAGAACCTCATTACCTATGGTATAAATCCAGGTAATTGTACAGGCTGCGGTCTTTGCCTGAAGAAATGCCCGGCAGGTGCCATTACCGGAGAGAGGAAACAACCGCATACCCTGAATACTGGGAATTGTATTAAATGCGGTATCTGCTATGATGTATGCAGGTTCAGTGCAGTTGTAAAGGAGTGATGAAGATGCCAGGAAATACCCAGAAACCGAATGGCAATATGGTTACATTCTTACTGAACGGCGCCGAGGTGCAGGCAGACCCAAACTGGAGCTTGCTTGAAGCAATACAGTTCTACGGGATTGATATTCCCACACTGTGTCATAATGAAGGACTGACACCATACGGCGTATGCAGGCTCTGTGTTGTAGAGATAGAAAATGGAACCAGGGCGAAACTTGTCATATCATGCATGCATCCCGTGACTGGAGGGCTTAAGGTGCGTACCCACAGCAACAGGGTAATTAAAACCAGGAAGATGATAATGGAATTGCTCATTGCCCGGTGCCCGGGTTCAAAGAAACTCCAGGATATGGCTTCACGACTGGAACTGAAAGAGGTCAGGTTTGAACCCTTAAACGATGACTGCATCCTCTGCGGACTGTGCGTTCGTATGTGCGATGAACAGATGGCTGCAAGAGCTATCGGGTTTGCAGGCAGGGGGGCGGACAGGTACATTACCACACCATTTGACATTAACTCAGAGGAGTGCCGCAAATGCGGAGCGTGCATGTATATCTGCCCTGTATGTGAACTGCGGTGCCAGGGGCCCCAGGCTGAGACAACGCTGTGTAGCGGGTGTATCAACACGGAACCTGTTTGTGCACAAAATTTTGACGATGCCATGTGCTTCATGGTACCGTGCCTGTCGTGCGTGAAGGGACCTGATGATGTGAAATGAAAGGTATGGATTTGGAAAAAATGGTTGTAATGACTGGATTAAAGTCATTGAACAAAAAATTTGGAGAATAAATATGTCACTAACAAAAGTAAATGCAACAGCTGCAACGCTGACAAAGAACAGGACTGAGGGGTCTGTAAGCCCATTAAGCGGTATGTGCGTCACCTGTGTGGACGGATGTATCGGTATGTGCGAGATAGGCAAGTCTGCTTATCGCGGACCTGAGGTTATATACCCCCAGCCCTACGGAATTACCACATCGGCTTCTGAAAAGGACTATCCGCTGGATTTGAGCCATTTCAACATAATGGGAACAGCGGTGGGCGCTATCGGTATTGAGGCTGACAGCGATAAGGCAATTTTCCCGAATGTTGACCTTGAGGTGAGGATTGGTAAGAATAAGGATATTAAATTGAAACTGCCATTCATAATTCCTGGTCTTGGAAGCACAGCAGTTGCCAAGAATAACTGGGACGGGCTGGCAATCGGTTGTGCAATGTCGGGCGTACCCCTGACAATAGGTGAAAACGTATGTGGTATGGATCCTGAGTCCATAATTGAGAACGGACGGGTGGAATATTCTGCTGACCTTGAAAACAGGATTAAGCTGTACAGGGACTGGCAGAAAGATGAATACGGCGATATCATTTTACAGGCAAATGTTGAAGATACAGGTCTTGGTGTGCAGGAATACGGACTTGAGAAACTGGGTATTGAGACTGTTGAGTTGAAATGGGGGCAGGGCGCCAAGGATATTGGCGGCGAGGTAAAGCTTAACAGCCTGGAAAAGGCACGGATGCTGCGCAATCGCGGATATGTTGTTCTGCCCGACCCTCTTAATCCTGATGTGGTTGCGGCATTCAGGGCAGGAAGTTTCCATGAATTCGAGAGGCACAGCCGTATCGGTATGGTCACTGAAGAGGGATTCATGAGCCGTGTTGAGGAACTGCGTGATGCAGGTGCGAAACATGTATTCCTGAAAACCGGGGCATACAGGCCTGCTGACCTTGCAAGAGCAGTTAAATATGCAAGCAAGGCAGGACTTGACCTTCTTACTGTGGATGGTGCAGGCGGCGGTACGGGCATGAGTCCATGGAGAATGATGAATGAATGGGGTATGCCACAGGTTGAGATATATTCCCTGTTATACCGGTACGTAAAGAAACTGGACGAACGCGGGGAATACGTACCGGATATAGCTGTTGCAGGCGGTATTACACTTGAAGACCAGGCGTACAAAGGACTGGCAATCGGTGCACCGTACAACAAACTCATAGGCATGGCACGCGGACCACTGGCTGCTGCAATGGTGGGCAAGACCATCGGTAAGAAGATTAATGAGGGAAAGGTACCTGTTTATATTGGCAGGTTCGGCAAGACCGTCGAGGAAATATTCATTTCTGCACCTGAACTCAGGAAAATGTACGGCAGCAGGTACTCAGAAATCCCGCCCGGTGCCATTGGCGTCTATACATACTTCCAGCGCCTTGCACAGGGCATGCGCCAGTTGATGACAGGAAACAGGAAGTTTGCCCTGCAGTATATCGAAAGGGACGACATTGCAGCCATCACCAGGGAAGCCGCATCTGTATCGGGCATTCCATATATAATGGATGTCGACAGGGATGAGGTTGAGCAGATACTGGCTGCCTGAGTTTATCCATCAATTACGATACCAGCTTGAATGGACGTTCATGCCGGTATTTTTTAATTTCATGATCAATTATAAAATACAATAAGTAATATTAAAAAAAAATTATATATGATTGTATAACTATATCTATGATAGTGACCATTAGTATATATCCCGATATGCTAAGGTTGTGGGGTTGTGAGCTTTAGAACCCAAAATCCAACAGAACTTTTCTACTGGGTTCAGTAAAGACCTCTGAATTATTCAGGGGACTAATCAAAAGGTGAAATGAATGGAATATAAGGAAATAAATGTACCGCAGGGTATCGTACAACAAATTGATCATGAAATGACATTTGCTGACATTGCAGTTGATGTTGGAAATATAGATCATAACTATCAAAATGTCAATCTTGATGTGTCATATGAAGGTACGCTTGATGAGATAAACATGGAAAGAGCAAGATATCTGCTAAATACCGACGAAATGTCAGAAGAAATGCTGGCAAAACCCGGGAATAAGTTGTTAACACATGGATATATTTAATGTTTTGACAGCAATTTCAGTTAAGAATAAAATAAATTAAAAGAGATGAAAAATATGGTTAAAAAAACTGAAAAAATAAAAGAAATTAAAGAGAGAGAAGATATAAATGAAGCAAGGAAAGGTATTTCTCAGACAGGGGTTCATAAAAATATCTCAACAACCACATCTTCATGGTGGGAAGAAAGAAAAAGTATGAGAGCAGAATATAATAAACCGATACAAGAAACAGTGAGATCAACGGGGAAAAAGATGAGAGTAGAGAGTGAAGGAGAGAATAATATGGTTAAAAAATCTGAAGAAAGAAAAGATATCAACACAGAAGATATCAACACAGAAAAAAAGGATGGTTTCAAGACATGCGAAGACAGCTACACGGCAGTTTCAAAAATGTGGGAAGATTCCTACTTAAAGCTGTACAAACCCTGGTTCGAATCCACGGAAGAGCTTTTCGGGAAAGCGTTCGAACTATCAAAGGATGCTGCACCTGAAACATATAAGGAATTTTATGGTGAATGGGTGAAAACGTCACAGAACAGTTTCGGTAAATTTTATCAAATCCCGACCCTGGAATCCAATAAGGAAACCTTTGAGAAACTCTTAGTCAGCGCAGAGGAATCGAATAAGATATACAGTTCATGGATTGCCGAATTAGACGAGAATTCCAGGGCAACCCGCGAAGTACTCATGTGCGAAGCAGATCCTGCAAAATATAAAGAAGTTTATGATATGTGGATCAAGTCGTATGGAAAAATGCTTAACGAGCTTCTTACACTGCCAATTCGGCAAAATATGAAGGATATCTTTAAGAACATCACAGGCACGCCTGATATATATTCAGAGGCATTTGAGCAGATATCAAAAATATGGAAAGATTCATATGCGAAGCTATATGTGCCGTATACTGACTCCATGCTGAAGCTGTCTTTGAAATCAGCAGAGATATCCAGAGGGGATGCGAGCTCTGAAGCCTATAAGGAATTTCATACTTTATGGATGAATACATACCGGGAGCTCTATGGCAAGTTGTTTGATACCAAATCCATGCGACCTTCAAAGGAAATATTAGAGTATTTCGTGAGCAGCGAAAATGTTAACCTGAACCTCTACAAGTCCTGGATAGCAACCCTTGGAAAACTGTCACAGAAGGCTGAGGAACTATCCAGGCAGAACGCCGATCCGGAGGCATATAAAGAACTTTATAATCTCTGGGCAAAAATGTATGGAAAGGCATGTGACAACTTCTTTGAGAACACACCCTCATTCAGCCCGTTTAAGGATATCATGGAGCCTGTAAAGAATGCGACAAAGATATACACGGATACATTCAGCAACATGTCGAATATCTGGGTAAAATCGTATCACACCTCCAGAGACGCGGTTTAAATAAAATATCCCGTATTTAAATATGGGGACCAATTAAAAAAGTGAGTTGTTATGGTCAAGAACACGGAAGAAAAGAAAGGCGTGAACGAAGAGAAAATTTTCAAGACATGGGCTGACAGTTATACAGCAGTTTCAAAAATGTGGGACGATTCCTACTTAAATCTATACAAGCCCTGGATTGAATCCACAGGAGAGATGCTCGATAAGACATCTCTTCTCTCAAAAGAAGCAACACCAGAGAAATATAGGGAATTCTATGATGAATGGATTAAAACATATCAGAATACCTTTGGTAAATTTTATCCTATCCCAACACTGAAATCCAATAAAGAGACGCTTGAAAAATTCCTATCAAGCGCAGAGGAATCCAATAAGATCTACAGATCGTGGACTTCAGAACTGGAAGAGAATTCCAGGAAGACAAAAGAGATACTCCAGGGAGAACCGGATCCCGCAAAATATAAAGAATGCTATGATATGTGGATAAAGTCTTATGAAAAAATATTTGATGAGTTTTTAGAACTACCCACTCAAGAGAGTACAAAAGAGATATTTGGGAATTACATGGGAATACCAGATATCTACTCAGGAAGCTTTTTGCAGATGTCAAAACTATGGAAGAAATCATACGCAAAGCTTTGCGGGTCTTTGAATGAATCAATGCTGAAACTTTCTGAGAAAATGGCAGAAATCTCTCGGGGAGATGCAGGCCCGGAAGCCTATAAGGAATTTTATACCTTATGGATGGATACATATCAAGAAACATCTGGAAAGCATGTCCGGTACATGGAACCTTCCATGGAAATGTTTGAGCATTTTGTAAAGAGCTCCAATATTTATGTGAGCATGTACAGGTCCTGGATAGATGCACTTGAAAAAATGTCAGAAAAGGCTAAGGAGCTATCGACACAAACCTCTGATCCAGAGGCGTATAGAGAATTTTATACTCTGTGGGTAAAGATGTATGAAAAGGCTTTTGATAGATTTTTTGAGGACATGCCCACAGTGGGATGCCCTATGAAAGAGGTCATGGAGCCTGTAAAGGTCATGGCTAAGATGTACGCTGACACATTTACCAGTATATCAAAGATGAGGGTAAAATCTGATTTCGGTTCGGCGTCAGCATATCCGGGAAAGGATAGAACATGAGCGAATCCAATGGTTTAAATATGGAAAAATCCGGTTTTGAATCCACACAGGAATTTTTTGACATGTGGTTGAATACATACAAAGCCTCAATGGGCAAACTCGTCGAGATGCCTGCAATTGGTCCGGCACGTGAGAAATCTGAGAAAATGACGAAGGGTTTTTCCACATTTGTTAACCTTTATGCAGCAGGGATGGATACCAGTTCCAATTTACAGCGTGTATTCATGGAAGCAATGCGCAAAGTGCAGGAAAAGACTGCAACAGATATGGATGGGAAAATCAGTCCTGAGAAATATAAGGAATTTTATAATATCTGGATGGAGACGTATAGCGAGACCTTCAAGAAATTCATGAAATCAGGACACTTTGCGTCGGATATGGGGAAATTGAATTCGCATTTAATTGATTTTCAAAAATACAACAGGGAAATGCTTGAAGATAATTATTTAAAACCTATGGATCTCCCTACCAAGACAGAAATCGATGAGATAAACAAAGAGTTGTATTCTCTTAAGAAAACAGTGAAGGAGCTAACCAGCCAGATCAAAGAACTGAAAAATAAAAAATAGGGTGTTTGTAAGGAGATGACATGAACGGACTTAATTTAATTGATGATTTTGATAAATTCAAATATGGGATGGAATTATTCCTGAAACCACCTGAATTTTCGGTTGGAACAACGCCTTCGGAAATCATTTATACCGAAGATAAGATGAGGCTTCTCCATTATATCCCAACCGTGGAAAAACCACATCCGGTTCCAATACTAATAGTGTATGCGCTTGTGAACCGGTACTACATTCTGGATCTCCAACCTGATAAGAGTATAATAAAGAAGCTTTTGGGCGAAGGTTTTGATGTTTATGTCATTGACTGGGGATATCCCTCAGGTGTGGACAGATACCTTACACTGGACGACTATGTGAATGGTTACATAAATAATGCTGTGGATAAAATTAGAGAGCAATCCAGATTGGATAAGATCACTCTTCTGGGCGTATGCCAGGGAGGGACTTTTTCTGTAATGTATGCTGCACTGTATCCTGAAAAGTTAAAAAACCTGGTAACTTTAGTGGCTCCTGTGGATTTTGATACTGATAATGGGATTCTTCACATCTGGGCAAAAAGCCTTGACGTGGACAAGATCGTGGACTACTACGGGATAGTTCCCGGCGATTTCCTGAATTCAGGGTTCTTGCTCCTAGACCCCTTCAGGCTTATGATCGACAAGTATGTAGGTATGTTTGAACGTATCGAATGCAAACCGAATGATACAGCCTGCCAGGTTCGAAATGAAGATTATATCAAGAACTTCCTGCGAATGGAAAAATGGATATTCGACAGTCCTGACCAGGCAGGGGAAACTTTCAGGCAGTTTATGAAAGACTGTTACCAGAAGAACCTTCTTATTAAAAATGAGATGAAGCTCAATGGCAAGAAGATCAATTTAAAAAATATTACCATGCCTTTGCTTAATGTCATGGCAGAATTCGACCACCTCGTTCCTAACGATGCAAGTAAACCGTTGTATGATGCGGTCTCCAGTTCTGACAAAGAGACCCTGGTCTTCCCGACCGGTCATATAGGAATTTTTGTGGGTTCAAAATCCCAGAAAGAAGTCTGTCCTGAGATCGCAGCGTGGTTGAAGCCCAGGTCTCTTCTGAACGGAAACGGAAAGACGGGTTCAGGGAACGAAAAGAAGCCTGGATCAGCCAGGGAAGAAAAGATTGAATCAGGAAACGAAGAGAAAACTGAATCAGCTAAGGAAAAAATTAATGAACAAAACAGAAAGAACCGCAGATCAAGGGTGGATAAAAAATGAGACTTGAAAACAAAGTTGTAATTATTACAGGAGCAGGAAGCGGTATTGGTAAAGAGACTGCGATACTGTTTGCCAGAGAAGGAGCCAGAGTCGTTGTCGCCGATATGAATGAAAAGGCTGGCGAGGAGACAGTAGAAGATATCAGGAAAAATGGAGAGGGATTTTTTGTTAAATTGGATGTCTCCAGCAGGGAACAAACGAAACAGATGGTTAAAAGTACTCTGGAAAAATATGGTCGAATCGATGTACTGATAAATAATGCAGGCATTGTCCAGGATGCCTTTTTATCAAAAATGACTGAGGAACAGTGGGATAAGGTTATCGATGTCAATCTTAAAGGAGTTTTTAACTGCACCCAGGCAGTGGTTGAAGTCATGATGAACCAGGGTAATGGGGTAATTATCAATACATCGTCGATCGTAGGACTCAACGGCAATGTCGGACAGGTCAATTATGCTGCAACAAAAGCCGGTCTCATTGGTATGACAAAAACCCTGGCAAAGGAACTCGGTAAAAAAGGGATAAGGGTTAATGCGGTGGCGCCAGGATTTATTGCTACTCCGATGACCTCAAATGTACCTGAAAAAATCCTTGAAATGATGAAAGAAAAAACTCCATTGCGCAGGCTGGGTGAACCAAAAGATATTGCAAATGCATATTTATATCTTGCTTCAGACGAAGCAAACTTTGTAAATGGAGCTGTGCTCTGTGTGGATGGCGGATTAATAATTTGAGAGTTATAAATAGGGTGAAAAGATGAATAATGTAGTTATTGTATCTGCAACAAGAACTGCAGTCGGGAAATTCGGGGGAACCCTGAAGGATTTCAGTCCCGGAAAGCTTGGTTCTGTTGTATTGAAAGAAGCCCTAAAAAAGGTAAATGTTGAACATAGTGAAGTTGAAGAAGTTGTAATGGGAAATGTTCTATCAGCAGGTCATGGACAGAACGTGGCAAGACAGGCTGCAATCGGAGCGGGAATCCCAAAAGAGGTACCTTCCTTTTGCGTGAACAAGGTATGCGGCTCGGGATTGAAATCGGTTGTCCTGGGTGCTCAAGCTATTATGCTGGGTGATGCGGATGTTGTACTGGCAGGCGGCATGGAGTCCATGTCCATGGCTCCGTACGCACTGAAAAAAAACCGCTGGGGAGCAAAGATGGGCAACGATGAAGTTGTGGATTTAATGATATATGATGGGCTGTGGGATGTTTTTGGAAATTACCACATGGGAATAACGGCTGAGAACGTAGCAGATAAATACAATGTTACCAGGGAAGATCAGGATGAATTCTCGGCAAAAAGCCAGAATAAAGCTGAAGCTGCAATCAAGGCTGGTAAGTTTAAAGAAGAGATAGTCCCGATAGCAGTTCCACAGCCAAAAGTTGAACCTGCTCTCTTTGATACAGATGAATTCCCCAGGTTCGGCACCACAAAAGAGACCCTTGCAAAACTAAAACCAGCATTTAAAAAGGACGGGACGGTAACTGCAGGCAATGCTTCAGGAATTAATGATGGAGCCGCTTGTGTCCTTCTCATGTCCGAAGAAAAGGCAAAAGAAAAAGGGCTTTCGCCATTAGCGACCATCCAGAGTTATGGGTTCTGTGGAGTACACCCTGAAACAATGGGGATGGGTCCTGTTGGAGCAGCAAGAATTGCCATAGAACGTGCTGGTATTGCCGCAAGCAAACTGGACGTAATAGAACTCAATGAAGCCTTTGCATCACAGAGCATAGCAGTTAGCAGGGAACTGGACTTGAGCCCTGGCAAAGTTAATGTCAACGGCGGCGCCATAGCTCTCGGGCACCCCATAGGAGCCAGCGGTGCAAGGATACTGGTCACACTTCTGCATGAATTACAAAGAAGAAAAGGTACATACGGTCTTGCAACCCTCTGTATCGGGGGAGGGCAGGGTATTGCCATGGTGGTAAAAAGGTAGATAATATGGTAAATAAAGCAGGATTGGAAGGTAAAGTCGCCCTGGTTACCGGAAGTTCAAGGGGGATAGGTCACGCGATTGCACTGCGGCTGGCGGAAGACGGGGCGGATATTGCAATTAATTATCAGTCAACCAGGGACCAGGCTGGGAAGTTATCAAAGTTAATAGACCAGATGGGTATGATGGACGAAATCGATAGATTATCCCTGAAAATAGACCTGATGGAGACAAAGGAGAACGCTAAGGAAGTATCAGAGTTAATAGATTCTATGGGCAAGCATTCTATCATATGCCAGGCAAACGTCAATGACTTTGAGCAGGTGAAAAGGATGCGGGACCTGGTTGTCGATCAGTTCGGCAGAATAGATATCCTGGTCAATAACGCAGGAATAGTAAGGGACAAATCTTTTGTAAAAATGACTCCCCAGATGTGGACGGAAGTGTTATCTGTGAACCTGGATGGAGCTTTCTACTGCACCAAAGCGGTCATAGAGGGTATGCTGGAGAGGAAGTATGGAAGAATTGTGAATATATCCTCGGTTATTGGGAGAATGGGCAACCGCGGACAGGCGAACTATGCAGCTTCAAAGGCAGGATTGATAGCCCTATCGCAAACGCTGGCAAAAGAATTTGCAGGCAAGGGTATAACTGTAAACGCTATTGCGCCTGGATTCATAGAAACGGATATGCTAAAATCGGTTCCTAAAGAAATAATGGGGAAAATCCTGGCACAGATACCTCTCGGAAGACTCGGTAAGCCGTCCGAGGTGGCAGGTGCGGTGTCATATCTGGTCTCAGAATACGGGGATTACATAACAGGGCAGGTAATAGATATTAATGGTGGATTATATATTTAATTTTATTTATTGGAATGTTAAATGTTAATTGTCACATGTATCAAACAGGTACCGGATACTTCACAGGTCAAAGTTGACCCGGTTACAGGTACTTTGATCAGGGAGGGCGTGCCGTTTATCATAAATCCGTTTGATACTTACGCTTTAGAAGAAAGCTTGATACTCAAAGAAAAACATGGGTTTCGCGTAGCAGTTATTTCAATGGGACCCCCTGATACAGAAGTCACTTTGCGAAAAGCGCTTTCACTTGGGGGCGATGAGGCTATACTATTGAGTGACAGGGCATTTGGTGGAGCGGATACCCTTGCAACCAGCATGGTCCTTGCCGAAGCCATCAAGAAACTTGGTAAGAAGGAAGAGGTTGCCATTGTAATTTGCGGCAGGCAGACCATTGATGGAGACACTGCGCAGGTGGGGCCTGGTATAGCCACTCGTTTAGGATATTCACAATTGACGCTGGTAGATCACATCTTCGATGTGGATATGAAAGCAAAAAAGATTAGAGTAAGGCGCAGACTGGAAGGAAGGCACGAAATAGTTGAGGCACCTCTTCCTGCGATGATCGCTGTGCTTCGTGAAATAAACCGTCCACGCTATCCAAAAGTGCCAATGCGCCTTATGGCACAGGACGCGACAGTAACTTTGTGGAATAACAAAGAAATGGGATTAAGGGAGGACACGATCGGACTCAAGGGTTCTGCTACGCAGGTGCGAAAGATCTTTTCCCCCCGGAGAGAAAGGGGCGAGATCATTGGTGATGGAGTGAAAAATCCACAGGCTTCTGCTCGATTATTGGTTGAAAGGCTTAAAGAAAAAAACATCCTGAATTTATAGAGATAATCGGGTTAAATATAGGCACAAGCTTATGGAAGAAAAGAAAAAGATAGGCAAACCCCGCGGTGTAGCTCAACTTATTCCGGATAAATGCATAGCCTGTGGCGCTCGTTGCCAGAGTTCATGCCCGGAAGATGCGATAGAAATGAACAATAAGGGTGAGCCGATCATCAATATTGAAAAATGCATCGGATGTCGAAGATGTGTAAAGGTTTGCCCTGCAGACGCCCTTGAGATGTTTTATACATCGGAAGAAAAAAAGCTCCTTCTGGAAATAGCTGCATCTTCAAGCGGACCAGACACAAAACAGGTAAGCATCGAGGAAGCAACAGCAAAAGCAGAGACCAAAGAATACAAAGGGGTGTGGGTTTTTGTAGAGCATGCCGAAGGTGAACCTGCTGCGGTTTCATGGGAATTACTGGGTGCTGGTGCGAAATTGGCTAAATCTCTTGGTGTGGAATTATGCTCTGTGGTCATAGGGGATAAAGTTGAAGATCTTTGCAAGGAGTCTTTTGCGTATGGTGCTTCCCGTGTTTATTTAATAGATGCTCCTGTATTTCATTATTATCGAACCGAGACTTATAATAAAGCTATCTGTTATCTGGTAAATAAATATAAATCAGAGATATTATTAATGGGTGCAACAGGTACGGGAAGAGACCTTGCAGGTGCGGTCGCTACTAAACTCAATACCGGTCTGACTGCTGATTGTACCAGTCTTGATGTGGATGACAGGGGGAATTTATTGCAGACTCGCCCAGCCTTTGGCGGAAATATAATGGCGACCATTTTCACTGAGCACACAAGACCGCAAATGTCTACTGTAAGACCGCATGTGATGATGTTACCCCGTAAGGTTACCTCGCGCAAGGGGGAGATAGTTCGCGAGTCTTTTTCGATCAAAGAAGAAGATGTTGACGTAAAAGTGCTTGAGGTTATCAAAGATAAAGGGTCTGGATGTGACCTTGCAGCAGCAGAAGTTATAGTTTCCGGAGGCAGAGGAATGCAGGGGAGTGAGAATTTCGGAATGTTGCAGCATCTGGCTGACGAGCTTGGAGGTGTTGTGGGTTGTTCGCGCGCTGTCGTGGAAGCAGGATGGATGGGTGCAGAACGCCAGGTTGGACAGACAGGCAAAACTGTGAGACCTAAAATTTATATCGCATGCGGCATCAGTGGCGCTATTCAGCACCTGGTTGGCATGCAAAGTTCGGATGTCATAATCGCCATCAACCATGATAAAAATGCACCGATTTTTGAGGTTGCTACCTATGGGATTGTGGGTGATGTATTCCAGGTAGTACCAGCCATTCTCAATAATATACGGGAATTACGTGCCGGCAATACATGTTCTGTATCAGAACAGATAACAGGGAAGGAGTAAGTTATGTCATTTAACATCAGTACAATTGTTTTTGCAGCTGCTATTGCGCTTTTTTGCTGGAGCTGCTACAGGCGCTTTCGCTTAGTATTCCTGGGAAGGAAAGAAAACCGTTCCAATGATATTGTTATGCGTCTCCGGAACGTACTGTATTACGCCTTTGGTCAGAGATGTACTGTTTCCCACGGATACCGCTTTGGCTGGAACCATCTTGTTCTTTTCTGGTCTTTCATGATATTATTGATAGCCAATACAGAATTCCTGCTTGAGGGCATGTTCCCGGATTCCATCAGCTTCTCGCTTCTGCCCGCCGGCGTGTACCATCCATTGGCAGTTTTAATTGAGGTCGCATCAGTTCTTGCCCTGCTGGCTGTGTGCATTGCTATCTTTCGCCGCCTGACCTTCCCGCCACCGTATATTGAAGCGCGAAGCAAAGACGCTTTTATTATTATCGGGCTTATTGCTTTGCTTATGGTCGCCTTTTTCGGTTTACATGCCGGTGAGATAGCTCTGGGTATTGAAGACGCAGCTTCTTACATGCCAGTGTCAACATTCGTGGCTTCCACTTTTTTTTCGAATGTTCAGACAGAAAACCTGACCGGATATGTTGACGTTTTCTGGTGGCTCCATGCCATTGTGCTGATGGGTTTCCTGAATTATCTGCCTTACAGCAAGCACATGCATATCCTGACCGGTATTCCAAATGTATTTTTCAGAAGCCTCACTAAGGTCAATACCCAGCCCCGGGAAGAGTTCAAAAAGGGCAATACATTCGGTGTGGGGCAGGTTAACCAATTTACCTGGAAAGGTCTGTTTGACTCTTATTCATGTACCGAATGCGGTCGCTGCTCTGATAATTGTCCAGCCACCTTCACAGGTAAGACGTTAAACCCGCGGCTTGTTATCCATGATATAAAGGTCAATTTATTGGAAAATGGCACGCTGATAACTAATAAAAAGGAACCTGTATTGCCATTGATAGGTGCTGGTAAGGAAGGCAGTGTTGCTGAAGAAGTTCTCTGGGCATGCACAACCTGTGGAGCATGTATGGAAGTATGTCCTGTGTCTATTGAACATGTGCCACGGATCGTTGAAATGCGACGTAAACTTGTAGAGATGGACGCAAAATTCCCGGAAGAATTACTGTCACTTTTTGAAAATATGGAACAGCGCAGTAATCCGTGGGGCATTGTGCCGGGGGATCGTGCTAAATGGGCAGTAGAAGCTGATGTTAAAACATTTGAGTCTGGAAAAACCGAATACCTGTTTTATGTGGGATGTTTTGGCGCTTTCGATGCCCGCAGCAGAAAAGTGTCAATTGCTATTTCTAAAATCCTTAATGCCAGTGGTATTTCCTGGGGTATCCTGGGAAAAGATGAGTTGTGCTGCGGTGATAGCCTGCGCCGGCTGGGTAATGAATTTGTTTTTGACCACATGGCTCTGGAGAATATCAGGATATTTAAAGAAAAAGGTATTAAGAAAATTATTACCCAGTGCCCGCATTGCTATAATACACTGAAGAATGATTATCACCAGTATGGGATTGATATTGAGGTAAGCCATCAAACCGAATTTATCAATGAATTGATCAAATCAGGTAAGCTAAAGTTGAATGGGGCGAAATATCCTGGAAATCTCGTGTTTCATGATTCGTGTTATCTTGGACGATATAATGGGACATATGAAGCCCCACGAAATATTATTGCATCGGTTACTGGAAAAGCGCCGATCGATATGGAACGTCACAATGACATGTCTTTTTGCGGTGGCGCCGGAGGAGGACGAATGTGGATGGCGGAAAGTGGCAAACGTATCAATGCAGCTCGTGTCGATGAAGCTATGACGAAAGATCCGAGAACGATTTGCGTATGCTGCCCTTACTGCATGACCATGTTTGAAGATGGTTTAAAAGCCAAAAAAGCAGATGATAGGGTGCAGGTACTGGATCTGGCTGAGATAGTAAGTGGGGCATTGAAATAACAAAAGGAGGGGCTTCCGGAAATAATTTCAATGCCAATTCTAATGAGATTTTTTGCAGCAGCT
>JACUTP010000179.1 GCA_014859785.1 Candidatus Methanoperedentaceae archaeon
CCGGATTACATCGAAAAGAGGTGAAACATGGAAGAGGATGTACTTACAACAATAATGGCTTTTATATACACGATAGGTCACTGGATTGGTGATAAGGTTGTATGGGTTATCCAGTCTGCTGCCGGCATAATAATCCCGCCTGCAATAACGGATGCAATCGGGATGCTGGTAATATTGTCCATGTTTCTTGCAATCGCCGAGGTTGCGCGCAAAGCCATATGGATTGTGGTTGCTATCGGGTGGGTTCTGATAATCCTGAGGATAGCGATACTGATGATAGGGTGAACAGATAAAAGTCAGGTGGATAGTGTTCAATTTTATGCAATCTTCACATCTTTCTCACAACAGAGGTTATGGATGTGTGGGAGATAATAACCTTATCAGGTTGGTGGTCTCTTCTTAACTCGTCTCCCCCCAGCAGTTTACCACCAGCCATTCTTTTTTTACCGGATACGTTTAAAAAAAGTTTCCAGGTATGGGAAAAGGTATCACCATATTTCTCCTGAAAAACATATAACCTTATAAAACAATCCGTAATCATGCTTACAATAACAGAGGGAAATCTGGCAGTAAGGCTTGCAAGGCAGGCTATTGAGGATTGTCTCAGGAAAGGTATTAGAACAAATCCAAAAAACCCGCCCCCGGTATTTGACAAAAAGCGCGGTGTATTCGTAACCATAAAAAAGAACAATAATATGAAAGAGCTTCGCGGATGCATTGGAAGACCTTATCCTGTGATGCCGCTTAAGGATGCCATAATAATTTCCGCAATAAATGCAGCAAGGGACGACAACCGTTTCACCCCTTTAACTACTGAAGAAATAGATGAGGTTGTTATCGAGGTTACTGTACTTACGGTCCCGAAATGCATTGAAGTTAAACCGGAAGACATACCTTACAGTATTGAGATAGGGAGGCACGGGCTTATTGTAATCACAGGCAGGTACGCAGGACTTCTTCTTCCGCAGGTGGCTGTCGAACACGGATTCGACAGTACTGAATTCCTGTGCCAGACATGCATGAAAGCCGGGCTCATGCCTGATTCATGGCTTGAAGGTGCGGAAGTCTACCTGTTTGAAGGGCAGGTATTCGAGGAAACTGAACCCGGGGGAAAAGTCAGGGAAAAAATATTATCAGATGGGTGTTAATAAGTATATAAACAAGTTGTTATAGACAGGTTGTTTTGTGATAAAACGGGGTAAAAACATGTCAGAAATTCACATATCAGAGAACTCTTCGAGTGAGGAGGTTTATCCTTTTGCAAGGGTTATACATGAACTTGTTTCCCTGCCGGTAACCATGCGCAGCAGGAACAGGAAAGGCGTCAGGATTGAGCAGGGGAAATTGGTGGACAATGATTACACAGGTCCCATACTTGAGGAGGCTCTTGAAAAAAACGGCGTGATACATGCCATACCTGACAGGGGGGCGTATAAGGGAGTACCTGTCGTGGTTACGCCCTTACATGATATGGAAGGGAACACCATAGCTGTTATCGGTGTGGTGGATGTGGTGTGCACAATAGATGTGGCTTCGGTATTCGGGAATTACCCTGAAATCGTGAGACAGGTGGAAGAGGCGAAAAAGGCGGCGTTATAGGGAACAATGCTACTTCCCATAATGTGTCATCAAAAAGGTTATATGAGCTTACCTCAATTAAAACGCCTTCAACCATCTTGATTAAAAAGAGGATATATTCATGACTGAAAAACTTGGAATACTGGCACTTGGGCACGGAAGCAAACTTCCATATAACAAAGACGTAGTTACAGGCGTCGCAGAATTAATCGGAAAGCAGAACAGCGATGTAGTCGTAAGAACCGGATTTATGAACATGAATAACCCCACAATGCAGGAAGGGCTCGATTCGTTTGCCGGAACCGGAGTATCAACGATTGTAGCGGTTCCTATTTTCCTGGCGCACGGGGTTCATACCACGGAAGACATTCCCCAGATACTGGGTGTCAGCAGGGAATCAAGGAAAACAACCGTGCAGATTGACGGCAATGACGTTACCCTGGTTTATTCAGAACCCCTTGGCGCAGATGAACTGGTAGCCAGGCTGGCATTCAAGAGGGCGCAGGAAGCCATTAAAGAGTGATGCGCATTGATAGTTCATCCCGGGTTGCAGTACTTGATTTAACACACGGCGGTTTGGTATTAGCCAGTAAATTAAAGGATATTGCAGGTTCGGTAACGGCTGTAGACGTATATAAGACGTCTGGCAGTGATGTACTCGGAAACCTTGAAAAGGATGGCATTGCAACCTTCCTTGAGGCGACCGACGTTTCTGGTTTTGATATTTTAGTTGCACCTGTTCATCTAAAACCCAGCCACCCGATGCTGATTGCGGCAAAAGTAAAAGGAATACCTGTTATTACACACCATGAAGCTGCAGGTGAGGTTTTATCACAGCTTTTCGGCAAAGTTCTTGAAGATAAAACAGTAATCGAAATTACAGGCACAAAAGCCAAGACAAGCACAGCCCACCTTCTTGCAGGAATCCTGTCAAAAAACAGGAAAGTTGTATCGCATACAAGCCGCGGTGTAGAGGACTGGAATACAGGAAAAGTATTGAAAAAAGGGTTGAGCATAACACCTGCAAGCATCCTTTCCGCAATGGATGCTGTAAGGGAGGCGAAACTCGAACCTGATGTTTATATTTTTGAGATATCACTTGGCGGAACGGGTTGTGCGGATACTGGCGTCATAACCACAATATCGAATGATTACAGGATTGCAAACGGTACCTCCGGGGCAAGTGAGGCAAAGCGGCAGATGATACTCAATGCAAAACCAAGAAGTAAGCTTGTCGTTAACCATGATGCTCTGAAGTATTTCGGGGCGTGCAGGCGTGATGTTGAACTGGTCTCGTTTTCGGATGAGCTTGTTTCCTCGTGTAATGTCTATTACGAGGACATAAGCAGCAATGGCGCAATAATTGCTTATTTTATCGGGAAGAAACACGGGAAGATACGGATTATCCCTTCGCATGATTATGACATAACCTCATACAAGATAGCTTTTGTTTGTGCAACTGCTGTTGCGCTCTCAATGGGAGTTGATGCCGGTATTATTGAAAAAGTAATCCTTGATTTCAGGGGCGCAGAAGGCAGGATGAGGAAAACCCAGCTTTCGGGCAGGACACTTATCGACAACTCAAATTCCGGCATGGATATACGCACGGCAGAGAAGGCACTTTCATATTCAAAACAGCAGGTTGTGGGACAGGGCGAAAAAATCATAATGGTGCTTGGCGAGGAAGCGCGGCAGGTTTGCGAGGGACTCGACCCTGCTGGTGTCAGGCGTTTTGTTGAAAAGTATTCAGGTGAACTTGATGCACTGGTGCTTGTGGGTGATAGGATGAAGCCTGTTTTCCGGGATTATTCAGGTGATAAAATGTACTATGCTGACAGCCTTGAAGCCGGGATTCAGTTGGCAGAGGGATTGACGGATGAAAAGGATATTATTTTATCCTGTGTAAAGTGTTTTAGATAATCCAGAGTTGCGCCTCTGGAGGGCGCAGACACGTATGCCTGTGGCATACGTG
>JACUTP010000180.1 GCA_014859785.1 Candidatus Methanoperedentaceae archaeon
TAAACTCAGGTATAAGATATGGGAACTCGTCAATGCTGATTACTCAACCGCCAGCTTTCTTCTTTAACTCTGCAAGCCTGTTAAGCGCCTCAATCGGTGTCATTCCATCAACATCCATGCTCTTTAACTCCTCAACAACAGGCGAAACCTCGCTTCTTTCCCCGCCATCAAAAAGCATAAGCTGTGTGTACCTTGCACTGCTTTTCCCCCTGCTTATGCCGCTTTCGTTCTCCACATCCTGCAGAATCTCCCTGGCTCTTTGCGTAACCTTTTGCGGAACTCCTGCAAGCCGTGCAACATGGATTCCGTAACTCCTGTCAGTCGCACCCGGGATAATTTTTCGCAAAAACACAAGGTCGTTGCCCTCTTCCTTCACTGCGATATGGTAATTCCTGACACGCTTAAGCGCCCCTTCAAGCGCAGTAAGCTGGTGGTAATGCGTGGCAAACAGCGCCCTCACTCCAACACGTCCCTTGTTATGGATATACTCCACAACCGCCTTGGCGATACTGTAACCGTCATATGTGCTCGTGCCCCTTCCAATCTCATCAAGAAGCACAAGGCTCTTTGGCGTTGCATTGTTCAGGATATTTGCAAGCTCAACCATCTCAACCATGAACGTACTCTGCCCGCTTGAAAGGTCATCAAACGCACCTACACGGGTAAAAATCCGGTCAACAATCCCGATTGATGCATGTGATGCAGGCACGAAACTTCCCATCTGCGCCATTATTACAATCAGTGCAACCTGGCGCATGTAGGTGGACTTGCCTGCCATGTTCGGTCCTGTAAGGAGTAAAAACTGCTCATCCTCGCAATCCATCTGCATATCATTCTGAACAAATCCACCGGGAAGGGATTTCTCAACAACAGGGTGTCTCCCGTCCCGTATCAGGATTTTCCCGCTATCGTTAATGTCAGGTCTTGTATAGTTATTATTAACCGCAATTTCAGAAAGGCTAACAATAACATCAAGCTCCCCCAGGGCAGCGGCGGTTTCCTGCAACTCCTTTGCACATCCTGCGACTGTTGAGTTGATTTTGCCCAGGAGTTCAAACTCAAGCGCCCTGGTTTTTTCATCTGCTGACAGTATCAGTTCTTCCTTTTCCTTGAGTTCAGGCGTGTAAAACCGCTCACCGCTGGATGTTGTCTGTTTCCTGATATAATTCTCTGGTACAAGTGAAAGGTTGGGTTTTGTAACATCAATATAATACCCGAACACGGAACTGTACCCGATTTTCAATGATTTAATCCCGGTACGTTCGCGCTCTTGCTGCTGCATTTTTGCAATCCAGTCCTTACCGTGCAGTGAAAAGTCACGAAGCTCATCAAGTTTTTCGCTGTAATCCTGGCGTATCATACCGCCTTCACGTACACTCATCGGCGGCTCATCAACGACAGCGCGCCGAAGCAGTTCGGTAATATCAGTAAAATCCCATAACCGTTCCAGAATACCGGTTAATAGCGATGTCCCGGTTCCGTATTCTTTCATAGAGCCGGTTATTTCTGGCAAGACCTCAAGAGATGAGCGCAGGGCAGCAAGGTCACGGGCATTTGAGTTCCCGTAAACAATCCTCCCGATAAGGCGCTCAATGTCTTTTACCAATGAAAGCTGTGACCGTAATTCATACCTGAGCAGGGTGTTTTTTACAATTTCATCCACAGCATCAAGCCGTTCATTAATCCTATCAACAGAGACGAGCGGCTTAAGAACCATTTTACGCAGCGTCCTCCTGCCCATAGGGGTATTTGTCCTGTCGATAACTGAAAGAAGGGTGGTATCGCCGGAATCACTGCGGATATTATGGATAATCTCAAGATTGCGAAGAGTAATGGAATCAAGCACCATTGAATCGTTTTCGAAATAAGTCCTTATTGCCTGTATATACCCGAGGTCACGCATCTGGGTGCTCTTTGCATACTCAAGCGCAGAAGCCGCAGATGAGATAGCATGGGGCAGGTTTTCGCATCCCATACCAGCAAGTGTTGCAACCCTGAAATGTCCTGTTAGAATCCTTGTAGCATTTTCACTATCGTAAGCATCGCTTTCGAATTTGTTGGCTATAATACCGATATTCTCCAGACGTTCCCTGAGACTTTTATTTTCGAAAAGCGAGCGCGGAAGCAGGCATTCTGCAGGTTTCATCCGCACAGCCTCGCTCATGAGCTTATCCTGCGTGTTGTTATCAGTAAACTGCGTTGTCATGAACTCGCCTGTACTAACATCAAGAAACGAGACCCCGAACTCTTTCCCGTCGCCAGAAATTGACATCAGGTAATTGTTTGAAGCATCATTTATCATGTATGAATCGATAAGCGTACCGGGAGTAATAACCCTGACAACGCCCCTTTTGACAATACCTTTAGCCTTTTTCGGGTCTTCAAGCTGCTCACAGATGGCTACCTTGTAACCCTTTTTGATAAGGCGCGGAAGGTATGAATCAGCAGCGTGGTACGGAATGCCTGCAAGGGGCATTTTTTCGCCGTCTTTTCCCTTCCCGCGTGCGGTCAACGTAATATCAAGTTCCTTTGCGATTGTTTTAGCATCATCACCGAATGATTCGTAAAAATCCCCCATCCTGAAAAAAATCAGCGCACCAGGGTGTTTTTCCTTTGCTTCATAATACTGCCTCATCGCAGGTGTCATCTTGTCCATTCAACTTTCTCCAAGGGATGTAATGATATTCAATTATTCCTATTTTTCCCCTGCAAATTATTCAATGACCGTACTTTTCATACATCAGGGCAAACAACAGCCCGATAAGCGTAAGACCAATACCTGATAAAATAGCCCCCATACCAAGTTGTGTGAGCATGAATAAACAGAAAACAAACCCGAAAAGAGCCAGAACCGGGAACTTCCCGATATTTAACGGCACCCTGAAAGGTCTCTCAAGTTCAGGGAGTTTGTACCTGAGAGTAATAACTGTTGCATTGATTACAATAAAAGTGACAAAAAGGGTATAATTGGTAATGTTGGCAACCAGCCCGATGTCGCCTGAAAAAACAAACATGAGCGACAGAAGCATGATTATGAATATGGCAGCCGATGGAGTTCTCCTTGAATGGTGAATACGTGCAAGGATTGAAGGGAGTGATGATGATTCTGCCATGCCGTAAGTAATCCTCGATGAAGCCAGCATCATCAGGAGTGCGGTGTTTGCCGTGGCAAAAAGCGCTATGACAGAAAGGATAACAAAGGCATCAGGTCCGAGTGCCGTTAATGCAATGTCTGCAAGCGGCGCTTCTGAAGTGGCAAGTTCATCCCACCCCATCACACTTACGGAAGCCAGCGCCACAAGAACATAAAGAAAAATACTTATCAATAAAGCCAGTATCAGGCTTTTCGGAATTGTTTTTTCAGGATTTTTTGTTTCCTCGGATAATTTCACGATTCCCTCAAATCCCATATACGCGAAAAAAACAAGCGCTGAAGCTTCAAATAAACCCTTTACACCGAGGGGCATTTCGAAGTAATCGACATTTCCCAGATGCGGCACTCCTATTACAATAATAAATAAAAGACCCGCCGTTTCTATGATAGT
>JACUTP010000012.1 GCA_014859785.1 Candidatus Methanoperedentaceae archaeon
AATAATTCAAATAGATAAATAAGGGTTACAATTGTTTTCTATTGGAAATGATTGTATCAGTAATTAATTGCTGTCAAGCAAGGAGTGGAGTATCTATTTAATTGGGACAATGTTCAGGGAAAGATTATGGAGGTTAATTTATGGAAGATGATGAAATAAAGCAGATAAAACAGACACTTAATGACCTTACCGTCAAAATTGATAACAAAGTTGATGAGTTGTCAAAATCAAAAGGGAAGATAAACGAAAACCTTCTTGCTTATATGGCAGGAGCATTTGTTGGCGGAGTAGTCATCGGTTACGTGATAGGTAGAACAAGATAAAACAGCAAATATAGTAGGTGATGTTAATGAGGTTATATTATGGATATAATATGGACGACCCTTTCTTTTTTCAAATCTGCGCTTTCCATTCACCACTAATCCTTGGGATAATCCTTGAAAAGCCGGTCTATGAAAACATTAGTCTCTGTGCCTTTTGACAATTCTTTCTTTAGCAATGTAAAAATAGAATTTTCAGGTATCTGGGATTTCTCAATAGCTCCCTTAACCTTTCAGGAATGGTGAAAACAACATATCTGTGCGGAACCTTTAGGAGCTTATGATGTCTATACAAAATTACCAACACGATTTGAAACGGTCATTTGTTTACAATAGGTTTAAGTATTTTAACTTCAAGTAAGGCAGTAGTTGTTACTATTGTTTAAAGAAATGTTTATCATTAATCAGGAGCAAATAAAGAATGGCAGATTTTAGAGTAGTGGTTTCGGACAGTAAAACCGGAAAAGCGTATCAGATTGTATCTTCAGGTGGAGAGGCAAACAAATTTATCGGGAAAAAAATCGGGGATACTGTTGGCGGCGATGCGGTAGGGTTGGCAGGATATACTCTTAAATTGACTGGTGGAAGTGATAAAGACGGTTTTGCCATGAGGGGGGATTTACCAGGTTCAGCAAGGAGAAAAATCCTTGTTTCTGGCGGTGTTGGTTATGAACCCAGGGCAGGTGGAGTAAGGAAACGAAAATCAATGCGTGGCAATGAGGTATCTTCCGATATATCACAGATCAATGCTGTTGTTGTAGACTATGGCTCAAAATCACTGGAGATGATATTTGCCAGGGATGAAGAAGCGGAAGGTACCGGGGAATCTGTAAAAACCGGTGAGTAAACAAAAATCTTGTTGTTTTTAACAGGTGGGGAACCACATTAATATTGCCAGTTGCATCCGCCCGTGAAAAAGAGGAAAGTATATATGGACGGATGTTAAATATAATCTTGTAGAGATAGGAATCGGAAAAATGGACTTATCTGAAAAAACAGGGGGGACAATGAATTCAATGGCTGTTGTAAGAGCAGACGATATGTCAAAAGTTAAAACCGCTATTTGTGATTTAATCAGATATGGACAGTTTACTTTTTTTGACAGGGCACGCAGGCTTGAGCCAGCGTTTGCTGATAATATCCTTGTACATGTAATGAAAAGTCCATTGAGGACGAGCTGTGAGGCAGCAGCAATTGTACCATTGGTGGACGAACCAAGTGCTGCAATAGGACGGTTGAGGAAGATTCATCCACCTGCACATGTTATTATCGTAAGTCCAAGACATGAGATATACCATGAACTGGTTAATTACGTGGATATACTTCCTGAAATTGACCTTACACTGGAACCGAAAGCATACTTCCAGACTGTCCGGGAAACAGCAGTAGCCAGACAGGGTTCGGAATTCTGAGCTTACTTTTTTTAAATCCTCTTGCCCTTGAGCAAGTATTATCGAACAAAATCACATACTTTTTAAACATGGAAGTAATTTTACAGTTATATCATAAAGGAGAAGCTTGCGTATGGCTTTAAAAATAACACTGATAACAGGAAGAACCATAAATCAGGGCGTATCTATTGAAAATAAGACCGGCCAGGATTATCTCAAGGCAACAGCATGCTGTGAACTGAACTCAAAAAATATCGGGATTCTGGGCAGGGAACCCGGCTCAAACGTGAGGGTTAAGACAGATTATGGGGAAGTTGTTGTAACATTAAAAGAAAATGAGGGAAATCCCGACAGCATCGGATTTATCCCGATGGGTCCGTGGGCAAATGCCGTAGTAGACCCGGATACCAGGGGTTGCGGGATGCCCGGTTTTAAAGGGATACCGGCAGATGTTGAGGTTACGGATGATAAAGTGTTATTGATGAAAGAATTAATTGCGGGGTACAAGTAATGACAGTTATTACCGATGCATTATGTCCGTTCTGCGGCTGCCTGTGTGATGACATTTCGGTGGTGGTGGAGGATAATAAGATAGTTGATGTTAAAAACGCCTGTAAGATTGGCGCTTCAAAAATAAGGGGACACCACAGGATAAAATCCCCGATGATAAGGGACGATAAAAATAGCGATTTCAAGGAAGTTTCATACGACGAAGCCATCGATAAAGCGGCACAAATTCTTGCAGGCTCAAAGAGGGCACTTCTTTACGGGTGGGCATCCGCTTTATGCGAGGCACATAAAAAAGGAATATTGCTGGCAGAGGAACTGGGTGCGGTTATTGATAATACTGCAACCGTTTGCCATGCCCCTTCCGCACTTGCAATCCATGAAAAAGGCGTCCCTACTGCCACCCTGGGGCAGATAAAGAACCGGGCTGATGTTGTGATTTTCTGGGGCTGCAACCCCGTCCATTCACATCCCAGGCACATGGGACGGTATTCCGTATTCCCGCGGGGTTTTTTCTCAGGTAAGGGCAGGCGCGGACGGAAGATTATTGTTGTTGATGTCAGGAAAACCAATACTGCCGGTATCGCAGATGAATACGTGGAAATCCAGCAGGGAAGTGATTACCTGATAATATCCGCCCTCAGGGCAATACTATCCGGGCACGAGGATGTTGTTCCTGAAAGTGTTGGAGGGGTTGCCAGGAAAGACCTTCTAAGAATCGCAGCAATCCTGAAAGAGGCAAAGTTCGGGACATTGTTCTTCGGGATGGGACTTACCCAGAGCAAGTCAAGGTACAAGAATATTGATAACGCAATCTCGCTTGTTACTGAATTAAATTCATTTAATAAATTCATAATGATGCCCATGCGCGGTCATTACAACGTGACTGGTTTCGGGCAGGTGTGTACCTGGGAGACGGGATTTGCCACAGCAGTCGATTTCTCAAGCGGTGCGCCGTACTATAATCCGGGCGAGACTGCTGCGAACGACCTTTTGTACAGGAAGGAAGTGGATGCAGCCATGATAATAGCGGGTGATGCAGGTGCGCATTTCCCTGCAAACTCAGTACGGGAGCTTGCAAAAATACCTGTCGTGCAGGTTGACCCTTACTGGAACCCCACAACCGAGGTTGCAAACGTGGTGATACCTTCAGCTATCAGCGGCGTGGAACTTGAAGGCACTGCATACAGGATGGACGGCGTATCCCTCAGGATGAGGAAAATGATTGAACCCGAACACCTGGCAGATGAGGAGATACTGGACAGGCTAATTGCCCGTGTAAGGGAAATCAGGGGTGAATAATCATGGAACTTTTAATCAAGAACGCGGCTGTTTACGATCCGGTTAACGGCATAAAAGGCGACAGGACAGATGTTTCCATAAAGGACGGAAAAATCGTTGATAAGGTAAGCAGCGGTTGTACAGGGATTGATGCAGGCGGAAGGCTTGTGATGGCTGGCGGTGTTGATGCCCACTCCCACATCGCAGGCTCAAAAGTAAACGTTGGCAGGCTGATGCGTCCTGAGGATTCCCGCGCCGGGATAAAACCCAGGACAAAAACAACCCGCCCATGCACAGGATATACTGTTCCGAATGTTTATGCAATGGGTTACAGGTATGCCAATATGGGGTATACCACGGTTTTTGAAGCAGCCCAGGCTATCATGAAAGCCCGCCATACCCATGAGGAACTTGAGGAGATTCCCATAATCGACAAGGGCGCACTCACACTTTTCGGGAGCAACTGGCCGACCATGGACTTTGTGCGTGAGAATGACATGGATAAACTTGCAGCATACGTGTCATGGGGACTTCTCGCAAGCAGGGGATTCGGCATAAAGGTCGTGAATCCTGGCGGCGGTGAGATGTGGGGTTTCGGGAAAAACGTAACAGGTCTTGATGATGTTGTCCCGGAATTTGAGGTTACGCCCTCCCAAATTATAACCTCCCTGATGAAGGTTAACGAGATGCTCGGACTTCCGCATTCGGTACACCTTCACTGCAACAACCTTGGCAAACCCGGAAACTACACGACCACCCTTGAGAGTATGAAACTTGCAAAACAGGTAAAAGCAGGAAAGGACAGGCAGGTTATGCATGTAACACATCTTACCTTCAATGCATGGGGCGGGACAAACTGGGGAGATTTCGAGTCCAGGGCTGATGAAATTGCAAAGTATTTGAATAATAATGATAACGTAACCACTGATATGGGCCAGCTTATTTTCGGAAACGCTACCACAATGACAGCAGACGGTCCTGTACAGTATGCGAATGCAAAGCTTTTGCATGCCAAATGGGGTAACGGTGATGTTGAACTTGAAGATTCATCAGGTGTTGTGCCAATAACCTATGTGAAGCAAATCTCAATCCATGCCATTATGTGGGCAATCGGACTTGAACTTGCCCTGCTCACAGATGACCCGTACAAGGTGTTATTGACAACAGACCATCCTAACGGCGGTCCGTTCGTGAATTATCCGGAGGTTATTGCCCTTCTTATGAGCAACAGGAAACGCCAGGAAGAAATTGCGACCCTCCACAAGGCAGTTCATTCACAGACAAAAATACCTGGAATTGACCGTGAACTTGACTTTAATGATATTGCCATAATGACAAGAGCAGGTACTTCAAAGGTTCTCGGGCTGCTTGAGCACGGCAAGGGTCATCTCGGTATAGGTGCTGATGCCGATATCTCGATATACGATATCAAACCAGATGAGATTGACCCGTCTGCTGAGCACTCAAAGATTAAGAGTGCTTTCTCATCTGCTGCTTATACAATAAAAGGCGGGGAAATCGTGGCAAGAGACGGCGAGATAACAGCAACTCCAGCAGGCAGGACGTTCTGGGTGGATGCAAAAGTACCGCAATCGCATACTGATGAAATGATGAAAGATATCAGGGCGAAATTCAAGAATTACTACTCAATAAACCTTGCAAATTACATGGTGCAGGATGCATATGTTACCCACCAGAACGTAATCAAAGCGGGTGTCGGTACCGCTGCTTCGGAGGTGGATTAAATGCAGGAAGTTCTTTTAAAACCCGGAATGGAAATCAGGATTTCAGTTGAGGCCGAGAATATCTCGCCTGATAAGTTTTCAAACAAAACAGCAGAGGAGATTAAATCCATCGGTATCAGGATGGGAAATCATAAAACCACAGTCGGTGAATTGTTCTCAGTTAAAGTAAACGGCAGCGGTACACCTGAAGATACAAAGATTGTAATGGAAGGGGATTTTTCCCGGATAAAAAGAATCGGTGAAGGAATGACGGCGGGAACGATTCTCATTAAAGGCAATGTCGACATGCACGTTGGCGCAAGGATGGTCGGCGGCAGGATAACAGTTACAGGCAATGCCGACTCATGGGCTGGAAGGGAAATGAAAGGCGGGGAACTGGTAATCGAAGGAAATGCCGGTTATTACCTTGGTGCAGGATACCGCGGCGAGGCATGCGGGATGCGTGGCGGTAAGATTACCGTTATGGGTAATGCCCTTGATTTTGTGGGTGAGCACATGTGCGGGGGTGAAATTATCATAAAGGGCAATGCAGGAATTCTCCCCGGAATTAGCAACAACGGCGGTAAAATTGTAATTGGGGGCAATACCGCAAGACCGGGAAGTGAGATGACAAAAGGCACGATAATCGTTAATGGTTCGGTTGACGAAATGATGCCTGTTTTTAAGCCAGAAGGCGCGGAAGATGTTGATGGTGTTTCGTACATGAAATATACAGGCGATGTCATACTGAACGGGAAAGGAGTACTGTACGTCAGGGAATGAGGATAATATTTAATACAGAATACGGTATAATTTAAAACATAATTATTCTCCATGATTATGTGACTGTACAGCTTTAGGTAACAAACAGATAAAAATGAAATTCAAAGCTGAGACTGTTATTGGTTTAATCATCCTTATTGCCGTGGGGTTAGTGATATGGGTATTTTTTTCACCTGGCCCAGTAGTCGATACACCCGTGGAAGATTCTAATAAAATAGTTACTCAGGTTGAAGAAACCAACTCCCCATCTGAATTTAAACAGTTAGATTCGATGGGAAATAATATCTGTGAGGGATGCCACATATCAGGTAAGTCATTCAATCCGCAGGCATATGAGCTTAAAGAGCATGTGGAAGGCGGAGCTTATTGTTTTAAATGCCATACTATTGACCATAATACCCATCCCATAAACCAAAATGTAACATGTGAGAAATGCCACGACTCAGCTGCACCGCAGGTACCTGAATACCTCAATGGCAGGATTGTATGTGGGGATTGCCATGATTATCCTGACCCCCTTGCTCCAAGTCAAGGTAACATTGTTGTGATACATCGCCCGAGAAACGTGGGCTGCACGGATTGCCATACTGAATCCTGTTTAAACTGCCACGATGAAATCGGAACAGGTGAGAAGTGGGATAAAAGACTCACACATTTTAATACCCTGATAAAAGGGTTCGATACCTGATTTAGTGTGGTGAAGACAGGCGTTTTTGATAAAATAGATACGAATGTTTTTTATACAAACATGAATATATGAAAGAATAATGCTGACACTTGTTATATGTATTGATAGGGACAATGATATCGGAGTGAAAGCGGGTGTCAAAGGGCCTGTAATTGGTCGTGAAGCAAATCTTGATGCAGCCATTAGACTCGCATCTGCTGACCCTGAGGATTCTGATGTCAATACGATTTTTGGCGGGGTTAAGGTTTATGATACGCTAATGGCTGAACAAAGTGAGGTCGAGATTGTTTCAATTGCAGGTGATAAAAACCTCGGGATTATTGCGGACAGGAAAATTTCAGAACAACTTGAAAAGATAATCGAAGACTTAAAACCTGATAGGGCAATTCTTGTGTCTGATGGTGCGGAAGACGAGTCGGTATTACCAATCATCCAGTCAAGGATAAAAGTGGATGCAGTTCATCGTGTAATCGTGAAACAGCATGAGAATCTTGAGAGTACTTATTATATTATAAAACAGGCATTCAATGACCCGAAAATATCACATACATTTTTCATGCCGTTAGGCATTGCTTTTGTGATATACGCCATTTCGCTATATGCAAACCATCCTGAATTTGCAGTCGTTGCCATAACGGCATCAATCGGTCTTTACATGTTATTCAGGGGAACTGGTCTTGATGATTCTTTCAATGAATTCAAGGAATCAATGATAAAATCCCTGCACGGCGGGAAAATAGTTTTTGTGATGTATCTTGCGGCAATAATCCTGTCCCTTATAGGTACAATACAGGGCGGGGTTGAACTATGGAAATATTATAACCAGGAGATTATGGTGGGTTACCTGATACTGCTGATGGGATATATTAACGCTTCAGTCTGGTGGTACATCATTGCAGGATTATTAATCAATGCCGGAAGGATAATTGATATGCGTCTTGTGAATGAAAAAATCGGCAGGTACTGGTCACATCCGTTTTTCATAATAGCAAGCGGAATTTTATTCTGGGCAGGAAGTTCATATATTCTTGTTATAAGTGATGCAATGGAACAGTACCCTATACTTGAAAACGGAAAGATGTTCTTGTTTTTGACAGTAGCAGGGGCGGTTTTTGTAGCAGTAATAGGTGCCTGGATATCTTCAAAATCACCCAGGCTTGTTACTTCGTAAAGTAAACGGTATTCTTAATCGCAGGTATGTTTTTCAATAGCTTCGTCAAGTGTTATTTCCCCTTTTGCAACCTTACGGGCAAGAGGGCGCGGGATTGTAACACGTCCGTTTGAGTGTTCACGGCTGTGTTCCTGGACAATCCTGACCTCACCCAGGGAAGGTTCTATGTATTGTTTGCCAACCATTTTCCCCGGGATATTGGCAATATTGATTGCTGCTATAATATCTGATATTTCCCTCCCGTGAATACCTTTACCGAGCCGGGGCGATGTTCCTGTTTCATCAACCATTTCCACCCTGAGTCCGAGGTCAAGCAGGTCGTTAATCAGCCTTGAACGGATGAGCCTTGCACCATTCCCGATCCTGACAATTATGTTCTTCTCCTGGTATGTCTGCATTATTTTTTTTACAAGAGGGCATACATCACCCGCCTGAACATGATATACTGAAATTATTTTGTTGTTAGCAACAAGAGCCATGCCAGGGTATTTTCCCGGATCGATTCCGATTATTATCTGCTCAATATCATCTCCTGAGATTAAAAAAACGGCTTTATCAATGGAAAAACCGGGGTTGTCCGGTTCTGCTACCAGAATCCTGTGACGGCTGAAATCGATTTTTTCATATTCTGCTTCTGTAGTAATAACAGCGCCGATATGTGGCGGTATGGGGTGTCCTGGAGTTATGACCTCAATATACAGTTTACGGGAACGTGCTTCTTCTATAATTGAGTGGTATATAGAAAAATCGTCCGTAACAAGGGCTATTTGCTTATACCTTTTAAGACCTCCATGGTAATTTAGTTGCAATTCAAATCTTATTAATATTTTATTGTATATTATCCTTTTTAAATGAATGATAACTTAAGTAATAAGCAGGTATTACCGAAAACCATGCAAAGAAAACAGAAACTAATACAATGTTTGCCAAAAACTAAACAAACCACTTTACCAGAACAATGCCAGAAGAACTATAACAATTACCATTATCCCGTCCTGCATCAGTGAGGACAGCAGCATAATCTGCATGCCCAGTTTCGGGGAGAATATCCCTGTATAGTAGGGAATTGTAAACCTGATACGCGTGATACTTGATAATACCCGTCCTGCCAGCAGGATTATCACAGTCTCCTTTGAGGAAAGGATACCTTCATCAAGAAGGCTGCCTGCTATGGTATATGCTGCAATGTTGCTTGCAAACCATGCTGCAATAACAGGCAGTCCCTCACCCGGAAGGTAACTGAGTGCTGATACATCCTTCAGGTAAAGGGATATGGTATCGAAAAAACCCGCATCAATGAGCTGGAAAACGATAATAGCTGAGATTGTCATCACAGGGATTATGCGCCGGAGGGGTATCCATGAAGCCCGGAGAGCGTCCATGAAAGCATTTTTTAGTTTCTTTTTTACCGCACCTTTTTTCTGCACATTACCGTTTTTTGGCCGCAGCAGGATGCGCCCGATGAGAAGGGTTATTGCTGTCCTTAACAGCCCTACAGATACCACGATTGCAAAGTATATTATGCCGGTTGTGCCGAGGAGGATTATTAAGACAGGAAGCAGGTTCCTGAGCAGGACAATAGTTGAGGGGAATGAATTGATAAGGGAGGCTATGATTGTTTCTTTACTGTCAATCAGCCCTTTCCTGTTAAGGTCAGCTACCATGGAATTGCCTGCTGTCGGGGAACCGAAGGATGCAATGAAACTCATTCCTATCTCTTCGCGCAGGTGGGCAAAGCGCATGAAAGGTGCTGTCACGAAGTCCAGCTTGTGTATCCATCCCAGTCCTATCAGGAGTTCCATGAGGACTATGCCGATTACTGTGGGCGGGATTACTGATATGAGGTAATGGAGGGCTAAGAGCAGGGCATCTGACCACATTAACAGTAAGTTGTCAGGGGATTTTAATAAGGTTTGTACCGGGGTGGCTGATGCTTAATAGTTGAAGGCATGAAGAAGTGAATCGAAACAGAAAATAACAGCGCCTGATGAAGAATACTCCGATAAGCTTATTTACAGCTAAGTGAAAGTGATATCACTCTTATGAAAGACCTTTTATCATGGGACCAGACCCTTTTCAAGGACAGCGAACTATTCGAGCTTGACCATGTTCCAGAACATTTCCTCCACAGGGATGCACAGATGCAGTCACTCATGTTCAGCATCCGCCCAGCCTTTAGCGGCGCACGACCCCTGAACTGCCTGTGCAGCGGACCGCCGGGTACGGGAAAAACCACAGCAGTTACCAAGATAATCGAGGAAATCGAGAACCATACATCAAAGGTCGTGCCAGTCCTTGTGAACTGCCAGGTGGATTCCACGCGGTACGCCGTGTTCTCCCGGGTTTTCAGGAAACTCATGGGATATGCACCTCCCACATCAGGCGTATCCTTCAAGAAGATTTTCGGCGAGGTTGCAAAGCATATAGCAGAAGAGGAAAAAGTCCTGGTCGTGGTGCTTGACGACATGAATTACCTGTTCTACGAGAACGAGGTTAACGATGTGCTGTACTCACTATTGCGGGCGCATGAGATACATCCAGGGGCGCGGGTTGGTGTCATAGCGGTGCTGAGTGAGACCGGAGTGCCGCACATCCTTGACAGGAAAGTCGAATCAGTGTTCCTCCCCGATGAAATATCCTTTCCGTCCTATACGCTGGAAGAAACGCGGGATATACTGTCAAACCGGGTTAAGCTCGGGTTTTATCCTGATGTGGTGGACAGTGACGTGCTTGACAGGATTGCAGGATACACACACTCACTTGGCGACCTTCGTGTGGGAATCGACCTCCTGAAACGCGCCGGGCTGAATGCCGAGCGGCACGCCAGAAAGAAAATATCGGTTGAGGATGTGGAATCCGCATACGAGAAATCAAGGCTTGTGCATTTATCTTACGTGATTCGTTCGTTGAAAAAGGATGAGAAGGTTCTTCTCGGTCTTGTTGCCGATATGCAGGAAGCCACATCAGGTGACCTCTATGAAAAATTCCACTCCATGACGAATCTCGGGTACACCAGGTTTTACGAGATGCTCAACAAGCTGGGTGCTGTTTCGCTGCTGGATGCTGATTTTACAGGCAAGGGTTCGCGCGGAAGGAGCAGGATCGTGACCCTCAGGTACGGTGCGGACGAAGTCAGGAAAAGACTTTGATAACAGGGGTATGCGCCGATCGGGAATCGAACCCGAGTCCAAGCGTTGGCAACGCCTAGTGATAACCGCTACACTATCGGCGCATTCCGATATGTATGCCCATATTGGGCATTCTCTTAATACTTTAATCGGTATTAATAGTTTTTCTAATAAATTCTGAATTGTTGAGTCCTGTGTGATAGAATCAATCTTTATTATATCTCCCGGCTCTTTATCCCAAACATGAGATCATTCATAATCATCGGTCACAAAGCAGCCACAGAACCTTTTTCCTTAAACGACCTGCCCGGTTCTGCCGGGCGGATGGATATACTTTGCAGGTGCGTCAATGCAGCGCTGTTTCTCTCCCATGACCTGCGCCGGGATGTCCGCGTGTATCTTATCCTGAAAGGTGACCCGGACCCGCCAAAAATAATCAGGTTTGACGGAGCAGATGTCAGGTACCTGAGCCCTGATGAGAGAAGTGCCGCATCCCTTATAAGAAAAGCACTCGGTAAGAAGGTGCAGGACTTCTGGACAGAATCCATGCCTGGCGTCAGCATAAGGAGAGGCGACCTCGGTAACCTGCTTGGTGAACTGGGCAGCAAAGTAACCTGCCTGCGGGAAGACGGTGTGGACATACGCTCCGAAGGGTTTAAGGGGATATCTATGGAACCCCTCTTCGTGCTTGGCGACCATCTCGGACTTACTGAAGATGAAGAAAAAACCATCAAAGGATATGAGCATGAAATAGTAAGCGTGGGACCTGTTTCATTACATGCGGACCATTGCATTGTCCTGCTGCATAACGAGATGGACAGGACGGCTCATGGGCAGGGAAACATATTTAGAACACAGCACATAATGAGAGCCAGATGACAATTATCGATACTGCCTGTAAAGTAATAAAAGAGGGGGCGATATGCGACCACTGCCTCGGGCGACAGTTTGCAAAACTATCCACCGGATTATCCAATGACGAGCGCGGAAAAGCATTGCGGCTTACACTTTCAATGCATGCAGGCGCGGAAAAAGACGCAGGACTTGAAGATGCGATTGAAAAAAGCAGCGTGGGGAAGTGCTGGGTATGCAACGACCTCTTTAAGGAAGTGGACAGGTGGGCTGAAAAAACATTTGGTGCCATGTCGGATTACGAATATGACAATTTCCTTGTGGGAACAAAGCTTACAGGACTGCTTGCAGAAAACGAGGAAATAATCTGGGCAGAAAGCGGGACAGCGTTCGCCGAACCCCTGAAAACTGAAATGAACCGTGAAGTTGGCAAACGCATAGAGAAGCTTACAGGTAAGCGGGCAAACCTTAAGAATCCCCAGGTTGTGGCGCTTCTTGACCTTGAAAACGATAGTGTTGGGCTTGAGGTTAATTCCATCTACATATACGGCAGGTACAAAAAGCTCATAAGGGGAATTCCCCAGACACGGTGGCCGTGCAGGGAATGCGGCGGGAAGGGCTGCGAACGGTGTGATAATACTGGCAGGATGTACGCTGAATCCGTAGATGAATTAATAAAGCCGCATCTAATAGAGGCTGCGCGGTGCGAGGACACGGCATTCCACGGGGCGGGGCGCGAGGATATTGATGCTTTAATGCTTGGTGACGGTCGCCCGTTCGTTGTCGAGGCTAAACATCCCCACAGGAGGACTTTTGACCTTTGCGCCCTTGAATCTGCAATAAATACAGGTTCAGGCGGGAAAATCAAAGTGGCAGGGCTAAAGTTTGTTGGGCGGGAAACCGTTGAAAGGTTAAAATCCAGTAAAGCAGACAAGGTTTACCGCCTGGCGATAGAACATAATACCACACAGGAAAAACTTAAATCATCCCTTGACATATTGAATGAATCCGTCATCAGGCAAAAAACACCCACGAGGGTGCTCCACAGGCGTGCAGACCTTGAACGCCCGCGAAAGGTTTACTCGATTGAACTTGAATCGTTCGATGAGAATATCGCAGTTATCAGGGTTCATTGCGAAGGTGGGCTCTATGTAAAAGAGTTAACATCGGGAGATGGCGGGCGTACTGTACCCAGCATTGCCGGATTGACAGGAACCGATGCAAAAGTTATTGAACTTGACGTTATAAAAGTATATGGTAAATAACTTATACTTATACACATAATTCAGAGGATTATTATGGCAAAAACCCACGGAACAAGAAGGAAATCACGATATAAACTCAAGAAAACAGTAAGAGAGAAAGGGCTATCTACAATAACCCGTGCAATTCAGCAATTTACAGAGGGTGACATTGTAAACATAGACCTTGACCCGGGTATCCAGAAAGGAATGCCGCATCACAAGTTTCACGGTAAGACAGGGAAAGTCGTGGGACAGCGGGGCAGGGCATATCTTGTCGGGGTCCGGGACGGGAATTCCATGAAGGAAGTAATTATACTTCCGGAACATTTGACAGCACAAAAATAAGGTGGTAATAATGATTGTGAAGGATGTTATTAATGAAGAGTTAATAACTCTTCCAGAGGTGAAGGATTTACTTATACATCAGAGGGAAAAGAGGAAGCAAGAGACCGCAGAGGAAATCGAACTGGGGTACGAACTCCGGAAAGCAATAGCCCATGTTGAAATTTTTTCCAAACTCGATGCGAAACAATCAAGGGAACTGGTTGACAGGTTGTTGGAACTTGAAAAAATGAAACCTGAAATAGCTGTAAGAATCGCAGATATACTTCCATTATCAAACGATGAGATAAGATCGATCTATGCAAAAGAGCGCTACACCCTGACTGAAGAAGAACTTAAACAAATCCTTGACCTGGTTTTACAGTATACCTGAAAAACCATTGTAAAGATATATAAGTATATATTCTAATTGTATTGATAAATTAATAATATTTATCAAAAGGGTGGTATATATCATGACACTATTCGGGAAAAAGCTGGAAAAAGAGAAAACAGCATATATTCTGGACTATTTGCCTTATGGGCATCCTGCGGATAAACGCCCCATGTACCAGAAAAAACCCCTTGTCCAGGCGGTAGGGGAAAAACATTTTGTTCTCATGGAGTTAATCCCGAAAGAAAATGCCATCCCGGCAGCACAGGATAAAGTGTATATCGGTGAAGGCGAACGCCCTGTGATAGACCATGTCAAGAGGCGCATCGGTTATGATGAGCTCACGCACGGAGCCCAGGCAGAACTCCCAATTGTAATAGAGAAAATCATCCTTGAAAATGAAAGCCGTTTTGTTGCGTTTTTCAGTGATGCATATCCTATTACAACCAGGATGCACATGCTTGAGTTGCTGCCCGGTGTGGGCAAGAAGCTTATGTGGGGAATCATCGGCGAGCAGAAAAAAGGCAAGTTCCAGAGTTTCAAGGACCTTGTCACCAGGGTAAAGGGCATTCATTCACCAGAGAAATTAATTGCAAACAGGGTTATTGACGAATTAAAGGATGAAAATATAAAATATCGCCTTTTCACTACCCCCATGCCTTCAAAAAGATGATAATGTGAAGTGGTACAAGAAAGACCAGCATTTTTTAATTGACAACCGTGTCATCGCAAGGATTATCGGATATGCGGATTTAACAGGTTCGGATACTGTTCTTGAAATCGGGGCAGGATACGGCAACCTCACGCGTGAACTTGCAGAAAGGGCAGGAAGGGTGATAGCAATTGAAGTGGACCCTGAACTTGCACAATCGATCCCGCATCCTGGAAACATTGACATAATTATCGGTGATGCCCTGAAAATTGAATTACCGCAATTTAATAAGGTTGTTTCCAATCTTCCATATTCCATTTCTTCCCCGGTTACTTTCAAACTGCTGGAACATGATTTCGAGCTTGGGATTATCATGTACCAGCATGAATTTGCAAAAAGAATGGTAGCTTTTCCGGGAACAAAAGATTACGGGAGGCTTTCCATTGCAGTACAGTATTATGCCGATGTTGAGATACTCGAAACAGTACCTCCCGGTGCCTTCGATACCCCGCCCGGTGTCATGTCCGCAATTACCAGGATGACGCCGCGTACTCCACCCTATAAAGTAAAAGACAGGGATTTTTTCATGAAATTCATTACTGCGGCTTTTTCACAGAGACGGAAAAAACTCAGGAACGCTCTGTTGAATAATGCAGGTTTTCTCGGTATCAGGGATATGGGTGCTGCTTTACGAAAACTGCCTGCCGGACTTATAGATGGAAGGGCTGAAACAATTCCACCCCACGAGCTTGCGATAATGGCTGATACCCTGTTTGAAGAAAAAGGTTAAATAGAATGAATAATAATTATAAATGTGAGGGTGTCTGCGGTAGTCGTTATTTATCTACCTTAAAATCGTCCGATCCTATCCAAACGAGTGTTTTTCATACAGGCACCCCCCTCTTTTGCTTTAGAAAAAGATAATTACCCATAAAAACTGTTTGTAAGCCATGAAAACAGCCGTTGTTTTTGACAGTGCCGGAACCCTCCTTCGCATGCACCGGGTAGCAAAGGATGTGGCAACAGGCAAATATCTCCACGGGGTCGTTTCGACAGAACTTGTAGGGAAAAAGCCTTATTGTGCCCTTCTTGTAATGCAGGTTGATTCCAGCAGGCTTGTGGCATGTCCGTCTGATATGCTGGTTTCTGATTTTATAAAAAAATATGGAATCGATATTGAGGTCGGGTGTTCAAGAAGCGATGTGGAACAATCCACAGCAATTGAGGTTGTCAGGGCTGATAAAAGAGCTTCAATGAAAGACCTGAAGGACGTAATGCTTGCCATTAAGAAGAAGTGCAAGAATATTTTTTATATGGGTGTGGGACTGATAATTGACATTGAAACAAAAAGCATCCCATACGTCATCTGTACTGGCGGGAAGATGTATTCGAATACACCCCATGCCATTAAAACCCTGCACGATAGGAATATTGATACCTATGTCGCATCCGGGGACAGTATGCGCAACCTCTCGGTTCTTGCGAAGAACGTTAACATACCCCTTGACCGTGTGTTTGAGATAGCCACACCTAAGAAGAAGGAAGCAATTGTGAAAAAGCTGAAAAAGGAATATGACAGGGTTATCATGGTTGGAGACGGGATTAATGATATTCTGGCTCTGCGTGCCGCTGACCTTGGAGTGCTTTCCATCCAGCAAACCGGGGAATGCCCGGCTATGCTATGCGAGGAAGCAGATGTTGTGATAAAGGATATCAAAGAGATTGTGGGTATCGTAGCAGGAAACGCATCCTGCAATTAAACCGGGACAGTTGCATTATTTGATGGTCATTCCTGCTTTCCAGGAAAATTGCCGGCAGACATGTTAATTGCAATCTCTGCAAGGTCGGAACTATAACTTTCTATCCTTTCAAGGCTGTCAAGCATCGCCTTCATTAAAATAGCGGATTGTATATTTTTCGGGCTAAGCAACTGGTTTGTAAAATCAGGGCCGGTATTTTTAATCTCATTAATATTCTGGAAAATTGTCTCAGCCATTATATAGTTCCTTGTAAACAGGGAATTAAATGCCTTCTCGAAAATTACAACAATCCTGTTATTGAGCTTGATAAAATCCTCGAATCGTACCTCATCCCCGGTTTCCAGCAATTCGATATAGCTGTTTGCTATGTTCTCGATATGGTCTGAAATCCTCTCAAGAACCTTAACTGCAATCCTGTAACCGAGACAATCCTTCTGGTTCTTAATGCCCAGCTTTTCAGCAACCTGCTGGTACTCAACAGCACTTTTGAGTTGTCTTACAACAAGGAAATACAGCCGGTCAACCTCCCGCTCCCTGACGATAACATCCTTTGCAAGGGCAGTATCCATGTTTTCCATGGCTTTTCCCATATCAAGAAGCATTGACCTGATAATGGAGTACATCCTCTGAAGTATCTGGGCTGTCATCATGCGTTTGTAATCCACCATAATCTCAAGTGTCATGGCTTCGTTTGTGTCCTCAACAATTTCCACCCCGACCAGGAAATCCAGTATTTTCCGTATGTTTTTCCTGTAAGAAAGATGGTCTTTACTGTTCAGTATTATCTTCAGGGTGTCATATCCCACAAGGTAATACGCTATTATCATACGCGGGAGCGACTCACTTGATGTAAGTTGTGAAATTCTTATCTCTTTTACCTTTGGTTCCTTTTCAACATCGCCTGTTTCAATCAGTAGTGAGCCGCCCTGTTCTGTCACTACAAGGGAATCGCCTGCCTTTAATCCTGTTTTATTGACCCACTTTTTCGGCAGGGAAAGTACGTATGTGGAGCCGCCACTTATGTAAACCTTGCGTGTTTCCATGATATGTCAGTATAATATAGATAAGTTATATCATATATAGATTATTGTGAAAAAGTATATATTTTTCAAAATGAGTATTGAAGAAAGGGATTTGTACCTGTTCATGTTTGGAGAGGTAATTTGATAACCCCTTCTTTTCCTTTTTTAGAAAACGTTATTATCCTTAAAAAGCAAAACTGGGTACAATGTTAAAAGATAGGACAAAGCTTGTCATCTGGCCTGAGTACCTCGATGCCGTAAAAACAAGGTCAGAGGGTCGGATTATTTCTAAAAAAACCTCTGTAAAGTCACCTTTATTAAGGGAGATTGAAAAAGCGGCAAAAGAACTTGGCATGAATCCGGTTATCGAAGCGGATAAATCCTACCCTAAATCATGGTGGGAGACAACCGGAAGGGTTCTTGTTGACAGGAAAGCGCCGAAATCGGTCACTGTTAAACAGATTGCAGGGAAGATACTTGAGAAACGTGGTGAAAAATGATAGACCTGCACACCCATTCCATTTTCAGTGATGGGGAACTGATTCCTGCTGAACTCATAAGGCGTGCATCTTTTATGGGTTATACTGCAATTGCAATAACAGACCATGTGGATTTCACGAATATTGAACATATTCTCTCGTGCATGAAGGAGGTAAGCACACTTGAAGAGGATTATGATATGGATATCTTCACGGGAGTGGAGTTGACCCATGTGCCGCCTTCAAAATTGGGAAAGCTTGTCGGGAAGGCAAGGAACCTTGGCGCCGATATAATCGTCGTCCACGGCGAGACCATAGCAGAGCCGGTACTTCCGGATACAAACCATGTGGCACTGTCGCTGGATATTGACATTCTCGCCCATCCCGGTCTTATAACAGTAGAGGATGCCGAGCTTGCAAAGGATAACGGGATATGTCTTGAGATTACATCCCGCGCCGGACATAACAGGACAAACGGTCATGTGGCAAGGATTGCCAGGGAGACTGGTACCGGTCTTGTTGTAAATACGGATACCCATGCACCCGGGGACCTGGTTAATGATGAAACTGCATTCAGGGTAGCCCTCGGGGCAGGACTTTATGAAAATGAGGCACAAAAAGCAACTGGCGCACAACCTTTAAGGATGGTAAAATCTCTTAAATAAAGATATTGCGGAATCTTTATATACTACTAATATCAATATAAGAATCGTTCGTTTTCTGAGAGGTCAAATTGAAAAGACTGGGAAGAATCCTTCATAATATAGATAAACTGCTAATTATCCGCGCTGATGAAACCCTGGATATTAATGAATTAGCATCGAATTCGGCAGTTTATACAAGAAAGATGAAAAACATAGGAAAGATAAAAGAAATATTCGGACCGGTATCATCACCCTACATTTCTATCAGGGTTTCGAACAATGTTTCAGGCTCGGAACTTATGATCATGAAGAATGAACGACTGTATTTAAAATAATCTTATAAGGAATGATATGAAATATGAATGAAGTTGAGAGAGTAAAAGAAGTTGAAGTTGTCAGGTCAGAACGTGATAAAATAAAGGAGACCCAGAGGTTAAAAAAGGAGAAACTAAAACTCGGGCAGTTTGAGAAGGCAACCGTTGAATGTCCCGAATGCGGAAGCCATACACTTGTCCACGATTACGAAAGGGCAGAACTTGTATGCAATGAATGCGGGCTTGTCGTGGATGCGGATTTCATCGACCAGGGGCCCGAATGGAGGGCTTTTGATCATGACCAGAGGATGAAGCGCTCAAGAGTCGGTGCACCAATGACCTTTACCATACATGATAAGGGGCTGTCCACCATGATTGACTGGAGGAACAGGGACTCATACGGAAAGTCCATCTCCTCAAAAAGCAGGGCACAGCTGTACCGCCTGAGAAAATGGCAGCGCAGGATCCGTGTCAGCAATGCAACCGAGCGTAACCTTGCTTTTGCATTGTCAGAACTTGACAGGATGGCATCAGCACTCGGTCTTTCACGGAACGTCAGGGAAACAGCCGCAGTTGTTTACCGGAAAGCTGTTGAGAAAAACCTTATCCGCGGAAGGAGTATCGAGGGTGTTGCAGCAGCAGCACTGTATGCAGCATGCAGGCAGTGCAGCGTCCCTAGAACACTTGATGAAATCGGCGAGGTTTCAAGGGTTAGCAGGAAGGAAATCGGCAGGACATACAGGTTTATCTCAAGGGAACTTGGACTTAAACTGATACCAACGTCACCCACGGATTACGTGCCCCGTTTCTGCTCAGGTTTGAACCTGCGCGGTGAGGTGCAGTCAAAGGCTGTGGAAATCCTGAGGCAGGCATCCGAGAAGGAGCTTACAAGCGGCAGGGGTCCGACAGGTGTGGCAGCGGCAGCAATATACATTTCCTCCATCCTTGCAGGTGACAGGAGAACCCAGCGCGAGGTTGCCGAGGTTGCAGGCATCACAGAGGTTACCATCAGGAACAGGTACAAGGAACTGGCTGAGGAACTGGATATAGAAATTATCCTTTAAACCACGCAGCCTGAATTATAAGACAGATGAGGAGGGTGTAACCCCCTCAGGGTTATTTTTTTACGTTTGTGAATTGTTAAAACTTTATACATGAAATTCGAGGAATGGGGACCAATCTACAGGTTCATTCTTGAGGATATGAAGTTTGACAGGCTTTATGATGACAGGGCAGCATTTTTCCTTTCAAATATACTTAAGAAAAAGGCATTGAAAAAGATGCCGGATGTTCTCGATATTGCTGTCCTTGAAAAAACTATTAAGGGAAAAGACATACTCGTATGCGGAAAAGCCCCGAATCTTTCTGAAGAAATTAAGATGGTGGATTTTAAGAGGTTTGTGACAGTTGCTGCAGATGGTGCTACAAGTGTTCTTATGAGTGCGGGGATTGTGCCTGATATTATTGTTACAGACCTTGACGGTAACATGGATGATGAAATCAGGTCAAATCAACTTGGATCGATAATGGTGGTCCATGCCCACGGGAATAACGTAAATGAAGTTGGTGCTTACGTGCCAAAACTTAAGAAAGTTGTAGGGACAACCCAGTCTAAACCCCTGTGGAATGTCCATAATTTCGGGGGGTTTACAGACGGTGACAGGTGCGTGTTCCTTGCCATTGAAATGGGGGCAGGGTCAATTACCTTGATAGGGTTTGATTTTGAGGATGAGAATGTTACACCCATGAAGAAGAAAAAACTTGTTTGGGCAAAGAAGCTGATTGATATGGTTATGGGTGAAGGATTGTTTGAGTGAAGTTCGCATGGAAATTCCAGAGTGTAATCATATCCTGTAAAGATTATATAGTTCTTTCCTTGTCGGGCAGGTACAGACAAAGGAGTAACCAAATGTCATCCTGTACTGGCATGGTTCATATTTTATGCATTTTATAAAATGGATTTTGTTTTCAATACAACTCTCAACCTTACAAAGTTCACCAGTTTCGCCGGACAGGCATGAAAAATCTTTGGTACACCTGGTGGTTTCTTTTAAAATCTCGTCACTTATTTTTACAGCTGCCGTTTTTGTTGCTTCCATATTTTTTACCTGAATAATTATATCAATGGCTACTTAAGAATGTTGCGGTTTAAAGCTAATATTTTGTAGCCAATGAAATCAATTTATATATTTTGGGTTATATTGATTCAGCCAGCAGATAATGATATAA
>JACUTP010000181.1 GCA_014859785.1 Candidatus Methanoperedentaceae archaeon
TGGAAAAAATCGCCAGGTGTATAAAATGATTCTTAAGCAGTTGCTTTAAGAATATCAACCAAAAACCACTTAAAAAATGAATAGCATACATTTTAAATAGCGACCTGATATGGCAATTGACCCTGTATGTAAAATGGAAATGGTAGAAGGGACTACCCGGCATAAGACAGAGTATAAAGAAAATTCATACTATTTCTGCTCTGCTGCATGTAAAAAAGCTTTTGAAAAGAAACCTGAGAAATACCTTAAAGAAAAAACCAGGTGGAAATTATGGTAACCCGGAAAGTGATTTATACGGATGAATATATTTCACTATAGTGTGCGGAAAGCTACTATAATATAGTGGAGATTTGTATGAAAAAGATCACTGGCATAATAATTTTATTCATTATCATTTTTTCTTTTCCCGTCTCTGGTGCAGATAATGAAACGTATTTCACGAAGATATATATTGATGGAGTTAATGCAGATTCAAACGGGTTAAAACTTTTAATAAGAGCCAGTGAACGCCACGCAGGGATTCATTTTCAACCTTATGTTGTGAATGTGGATTTCATACTTATGGACAGTGAGAAGATTATTTTTTCTGAAAAGGTCAGACAGGTCCCTGTGGGAGAAACAATTGGCGGTACGGCTGAAATAGTTCAGCCGTGGTATGTCTCTCTTGAAGAAGGCAGGAGCTATACTGCACTTGCAGAGATATATCTGGTCGAGAATGGGAAAGTAGATTTTCTCACTTCAGCATCTGCTAATTTTACTGCAATAATGGATGCAAAGATTGCGGATATCTATGGTGACAGCATCGGTGCCAGTGCTACCGTTAAAGGCATGTCAATGGTTCCCCTTGATGCAAAGATAATATTTTCGCTGAAACAGGACGGCAAGATACTGGAGGTCAGGGAAGTAAAGGCGCCATATATCATGTCCAATGACCAGGAGAAAACTGTTGATGTGCTCTGGAGTCAAAGCCTTCAACCGGGTGCGTATGTCATAGCCACTGAACTCAGGGGTGAAGGAACAATTGCCAGATATGATAAGGCGATAACTGTTGAAAAAAAACAGAACCTTACAACTACTACAACACCCATACCTGAAGCACCGGGATTTCAATTATATTTTGCCCTGGGTGCCCTGCTGGTGATTATCCTTGCCATAAGGAACAAAAAATGAAATTTTCAGAATTGCATGCAGCTTTTTTCTATGCAAGACGGGACATAATAAAAGATAAAAAGGTCTTTTTTTTTATTACAGCAGCGATTATATTCGCAACAGCTAACATCATAATTGTGAACGGGTTCATGGATGGTATTGCAGATGACCTTATAGATAATTCAATAGAAACTTCCGTAGGTCATCTGAATGTATACCCAAAAGATGATGACAGGTTCATCGAAGGGATTGGTTTTAAGGAACAAAAGCTTGCATCCATGGAAGATGTCGTGGCATTCTCTTCAAGATTGTATTCAGGAGGCACACTGTCTTTGCGCGATATCACAACCACAGTGAACATAATTGCTATTGATGTTGAAAATGAAAGAAATATCACAAAGCTTCTTGAAAAACTTGATGAGGGCAGCACTCTGGAAGCAAATGATAGAGATATTCTCATTTCCTATCGTTTAGCTGAGGATATGAAGGCAGATACAGGAGACCATGTCACTTTAGTTTTTGAGAATGGCGCTTCTAAGTTGTATAAAATTAAAGGCATTGTCCATACAGGTATTTATGAACTCGATGTTGATACTGTTTTCATGTCGAAAACCGAAGTAAATCAACATCTTGGCTATGGTGATAAAGCATCCGTCATACTTGTTAAACTTACTGATAAAGATATGTCTGAGGCAAAAAAGCAGGTTCTTATGGATGAACTCGGGATTACCAAAGTGAAAACATGGGTTGAAGAGATAGAGCATATTGTGAAATCCATGGGTGCATGGTCTGAGTTCTCCAACATGGTCATCTCTGTGGGTCTGATAGCATCGGCAATCTCGGTTGGTGTAATTATTTTCATAAACGTGGTACACAAACAAAGGCAGATAGGAATCATGAAAGCGATAGGGGCAAGCAATTCTTTTGTTTTTACCGTATTTATCATTGAGGCAGGGCTTTTCGCCACCCTGGGTGTGGCAGGAGGCGACGTTCTGGGATATTACGGAACAAAATATTTTGAAACCCATCCATTCTGGGAACCCATCACACGCACCTGGTTCAGGGCAAGGTTTTACCCGTATCTTCTTTATAATGCATCAATTGTTTCCTTCAGCATTACAATAATAGCCGGGATATACCCTGCACTAAAAGCAAGAAAGACAAACATTATAAAAGCGATATGGGGATAATATATGAGATTAAGATCCGATATTAAAACTGCATTTTTCTTTGCCAGGAAGGATACATTAAAGAATAAACGGGTTTTTGCTCTAATCATAATAGCCATTGCTTTTGCGACCGCAAATATCATTATCATAAACGGGTTCATGGACGGCTTCTCAAACTCGTTAATGGATGTAACGCTGGATATTTCTTCAGGTCATGTCAACATCTATCCAAAAGATAATGAAAGGTATATTGAAGGACTGGGAATAAAGGAACTGAAGCTGTCAGGTATGGAGAACGTAGTAGCCCACTCCCCGCGCCTGTATTCCAGCGGTACACTGTCATATAAAGGGAAAACGAAAACAGTTAAGATCGTCGCACTTGACCCTGAAAAAGAGCGGGACGTGACAACAATTCTGGGGAAGATTACTGAGGGCGGAACTCTTACACGAGAAAATGAGATTCTTATATCTTACAGGCTTGCTGAAGATCTGGGTGCGAAGGCAGGCGGAGAAGCCACCCTGGTATTTGAGAACGGTAACTCAAAGACATACAGGATAAAAGGCATTACCCGCACAGGTGTAATGGATCTGGATGCTAATGGCGTAATCATGTACATGGATGAGGTGAACAGGATTCTGGGATTATCTGGAAAAGCCTCAATAATAATGGTCAAACTTTCTGACAGGGAGATGGCAGAGGAGTACAGCGGCATACTTAAAAAAGAGCTTGAAGTCACAAAAGTCAAGGTCTGGAGGGAGGAGATAGAGGGAATAGTGGGTTCAATGAATACTATCAAGAAAATGACCGACACGGTCATAGCAGTGGGACTTTTTGCAGCTGCCGTATCTGTTGGAGTTATAATCTATGTCAATGTCATCAACAGGCGAAGGCAAATTGGCATAATGAAAGCAATAGGTATGAATGGCTCTATAATATTCACAGTATACCTGATGGAAGCGCTTTTTCTTGCAGTTATAGGGGTAGCAGGTGGCGATGCTATCGGTTACCTCGGTACAAAATACCTTGAGACAAAGCCCTTTTACTGCCCCATAATCAAGGAGTACATCAGTGCAAAATTCTATACATATTTGCTGTATGATGCATCAATAATTTCAGGAGCAGTAGTTGTGCTTGCCGGTATGTATCCTGCCTTTATTGCAGGCAGGACCAATATTATAAAAGCAATATGGGGGACAT